>DAOMFF010000099.1:2158-5668 GCA_035429665.1 Azonexus sp. | reverse complement strand
CACGTCCTGACCGGCAAGATCAAGGGCCGCTTCGGCGACCTGAAGGGCAGGCACTTCGCGCTCTGGGGCCTGGCCTTCAAGCCCAACACCGACGACATGCGCGAGGCGCCGAGCCGCGAACTGATCGCCGATCTCTTCGCCGCCGGCGCCACAGTCACCGCTTACGATCCGGTAGCGATGCATGAGACTAGGCGCATTTACGGCGACGACACACGCCTTAAGTATGCCGAGGGTCCGATGGGCGCCCTTGCCAATGCCGACGCACTGGTCATCGTTACCGAGTGGAAGGAATTTCGCAGTCCGGACTTCGACGCGATCAAGGCCACTCTGAATAACCCGGTGATCTTCGATGGGCGCAACTTCTACGACCCGACGGTCGTGCACGGACAGGGCTTCGAGTATTTCGCCATCGGACGCTGAACAATGCGACAACACTTGAAGTTAAAACGGGAAATCCTTGATGGCATTCGCGAAGCTAGCAGCCTGTCGGACTTCACCTGATGAGGCGGGTGAAATTGATCCGTAGGGGTCTACCATCGAAATTACCGCGAATGAGGTAGGGGCATGGAAGCCGCACGTAGCGTAGCGAAGTGCGGCTTCCATGCACGGGGGCAGCGGTGTAGCATTGGTGGTGACGGAGGTGTGGCTCAAGGGGTCCGTTGGAGTTGTCAGTGTAGTGCTTCGTCTTTCATTGAACCAAGCTGCCGATTGGCGCGGATGACTTTCTGGAGAATGTCATTGGCCTTGGCGGTCTAAACGAAGGGTTTCGGACTCTGATTATGCACGGCGATGTAGCCCTTGATGGCGGCGATCAGGTCCGGTACGCTGCGGAAGATACCGCGTTCCAGGCGGTTGGTCGAGATGCTGCGAAAGAAGCGCTCGACCATGTTGAGCCACGATGCGGAAGTCGGCGTGAAATGGATATGGAAACGTGGATGTTTCTCCAACTACTCCTTGATCTTGAGATATTTGTGCGTCGCATAGTTGTCGCAGACCAGATGCAGCGCCTTTTCCTTGGGCGTTTCCCGATCGATCTGGCGCAGGAAGTCGAGCCATTCGATATGGTGATGACGCTGCGCGCAGCGGGAGATCACCGAACCATCCAGCGTACTCATCGCCACGAAAAGGGTCGTCGTCCCGTTACGCTTGTAGTCGTGAGTCATCGTTTCCGCCCGCCCCTTCTTGAGCGGCAATCCGGGCTGAGTACGATCCAGTGCCTGCACCTGACTCTTCTCGTCGCAGCACAGCACCAAGGTATGCTCCGGCGGCGACATATACAGGCCGACAGTGTCTTCAAGTTTCTCGACGAACTTCGGACCGCGCGACACCTTGAAGGTCTCGACCAAGTGCGGCTTGAGGCCGTTGGCCTGCCATACCTTAAGCACCGTGGTATCCGAAATTCCGAGCTTGGCAGCCAGTGTGCGCGTGCTCCAGTGCGTGGCGCCCTCCGGCTTTGTCTGTGTCGTCAAGCGTACAATCTCTGCAGCATCGATCCTCGGCTTGCGGCCGCTGCGCGGCAGGTAAGAATCAATCGCCTCAACGCCACCGGCGGTAAATCGACCACGCCACGCAATCACCTGCCCGCGACCGATACCCAATCGCCGCGCAATCTCGTGATTGCCAACGCCCTCGGCCGCCAGCAGCACAATCCGCGCACGCCTAACGCTGCGCGCATCCAAAGTCTGCGATCTCACCCGGCGCTCCAGTTCAATTCGTTGCTCATCAGTCAGTATGATCGCGGTGCCTTGATTCATCATTCGCTCCAGAAAAAGCGTGCGAATATGACAAAGGCAATACTATTTGTTTGAAATAACTCGCAGGCACTACACTAGAACAACCGCAACAACATCACTCGCAAGGAAGATACATGGCTGGCAAGACCTTATACGACAAACTCTGGGACTCCCACGTCGTCCGCGAAGAGAACGACGGCACCTGCCTGATCTACATCGACCGCCACCTGATGCATGAGGTGACGAGTCCGCAGGCTTTTGAGGGCATGCGCCTGGCCGGTCGCCGGCCGTGGCGGAGCACTTCCATCGTTGCCAACCCGGATCACAACACGCCGACCGATCACTGGGACGAAGGCATCAAGGATCCGATCTCGCGCCTGCAAGTTGAAACGCTGGATGCCAACATCAAGGACTTCGGCGCGCTGGTGTATTTCCCTTTCAAGCATGCCAACCAGGGCATCATCCATGTCATCGGCCCGGAAAACGGTACCACGCTGCCGGGCATGACCGTTGTTTGCGGCGATAGCCATACCTCGACACACGGCGCCTTCGGCGCGCTGGCGCACGGCATCGGCACTTCCGAAGTCGAGCACGTGCTGGCTACCCAGACGCTGGTGGCGAAGCGCTCGAAGCGCATGCTCATCAAGGTGGAAGGGAAAGTCGGCGCTGGCGTGACGGCGAAAGACGTCGCCTTGGCCATCATTGGCAAGATCGGTACCGCAGGTGGCACGGGTTACGCCATCGAGTTCGGCGGCGAAGCGATCCGCGCGTTATCCGTGGAAGGTCGCATGACCCTCTGCAACATGGCCATCGAAGGCGGTGCCCGTGCCGGACTGGTGGCGCCCGACGAAAAGACCTTTGACTATCTCAAGGGCCGCCCGTTCGCACCCAAGGGCACGGACTGGGACAAGGCCATTGCCTATTGGCGCACATTGGCGTCGGATGCCGATGCGCAATTCGATACCGTGATCGAATTCGATGCTGCCGCGATCGAACCGCAAGTGACTTGGGGAACCTCGCCCGAGCAGGTGCTGCCGATTGGTGCGCGCGTGCCGAACCCTGTCGATGAGTCCGACCCGCAGAAGCGTGCTGGCATCGAACGGGCGCTACAGTACATGGGATTGACTGCTGACACGCCAATCAGTGAAATCAGGCTCGACAAAGTGTTTATCGGTAGCTGCACCAACTCGCGCATCGAGGATTTGCGCGCCGCTGCCGCAGTTGCCAAGGGAAAGCAGAAGGCCGCCAACGTGCAGCAGGTGCTGATCGTGCCAGGCTCTGGTCAGGTCAAACGGCAGGCCGAGGCCGAAGGACTGGACAAAATCTTCATCGCCGCCGGTTTCGAGTGGCGTGAACCGGGCTGCTCGATGTGCCTGGCGATGAACGCCGACCGTCTGGCCCCGGGCGAGCGTTGTGCCTCCACCTCCAACCGCAATTTCGAAGGACGGCAGGGCAACGGTGGCCGTACCCATCTGGTTAGTCCGCAAATGGCTGCCGCTGCTGCCATCGCCGGCCACTTCGTCGATATCCGCCAGTTCTAAGCGAGAATTTCCATGAAAGCCTTTACCCAGCTCAACGGTCTGGTTTGCCCCCTCGACCGTGCCAACGTCGACACCGACGCGATTATTCCGAAGCAATTTCTCAAGTCGATCAAGCGTTCCGGCTTCGGCCCCTACCTGTTCGACGAGTGGCGCTATGCCGATCAGGGCGAACCGGGCATGGATTGTACGAACCGGCCGCTGCGCAATGACTTCGTGCTCAATCAGTCGCGCTATCG
>DAOMFF010000099.1:0-2058 GCA_035429665.1 Azonexus sp. | reverse complement strand
AAATCTTCCAGGATGCCGCGCCCGAACGAGACGAGCTGTTGCGAGTCGGGGTGGTGCAGTTCAGTGCCGATTTGCCGGCAGGCCGCCGCTCCGGTCGTCGGGGCGGCCGCCAGCAGTTCGAGCAATCGCAGGGTGACGGGATTGATCTCGACGAAGCGGACGCGATCATCAGCATCGCGATAGACGACGAGTTGCGTCGCCTGCGGCTTGCGCGGTCGGTAGTCGGGGCCGATGCGGTGCACCGGCCAAGCGTAGGCAAGAATGAGCCGCGCCGGATTGAGCACGACCGGCTGCTGCATCAGGTCGCCCGCAGGGTCGTGCCCGGGAATCGGGCAATCCATGGTGTCGACCGCCAGCTCGGCCCATTCGTAATGCGCCAGTTCGGCAAACCAGGCCGGCAGCGGCTGGCGGATGACGCCCTCGTTCAGGTAGCGGATGAACTCGCGGGGAATCTCGCGGAACCACGGCGTGAGCGACTTCCAGTCGCGGTAGAAGGCGCGGTTCAGGCGTCGCCAGCGTGCCTCGCCAAGCAGCTTGCGGCAGACCGGGAAGCAGGCGTCGAGAAAGCCGGTGATGTTGTTGAATAGCAGTTCATTATACACCGCCATCCGGCGCGCCGGCACCCCGGCCGGGCGCGCGGTGTGGTGCGGGTCGCGGATATGGCGGGCGAAGGCGCGCTGGAAGGCCTGAAAGTCGGGGGCGCTCATCAGGCCGCCTTCTGCTGGCGGGTTGCCGCCTGCAGGCGGGCGATGATCTCGACTTCCGCAGTCAACTGCTGCAGATCGGGAATATTGAAGTCGCGCTCTAGGCAGGTGGGCACCGGGCCGATGCGCTGGTAGGCGGCTTCGAGCAAAGACCACACCGGGTCGATGACCCCGGCGCCATGGGTGTCGATCAGCAGGCCGTCCGGCTCGACGTAATGGCCGGCGACATGGACGTAGGCGGTGCGTTCGAGCGGGAGTGCGTCGAGAAAGGCGAGCGCATCGAAGCCGAAGTTCCGGCTATTGACGTAGATGTTGTTGACGTCGAGATGCAGCAGACAATCGGCTTCGCGGACGATGCTGCGGATGAATTCGCCTTCGCTCATTTCGGCGCCGGGCGGGGCGACGTAGTACGAGGCGTTCTCGATGCCGATGCGCATGCCGAGAATGTCCTGCGCTTGACTGATGCGGTCGACCGTCCATTTGACCGCTTTTTTGGTCAGTGGAATCGGCAGCAGGTCGTAGAGATGACCTTCGTCGCCGGACCACGAGAGGTGTTCCGTGTACAGCGTCATGCCGTGCCCGGCCATGAAGGAGCGGATGCGCCGCAGCAGTGCCTCGTCCAGCGGTGCCGGACCGCCCAGCGAAAGCGACAGTCCGTGACAGACGAAGGGGTAGCGTTCGCTGAAGTGGCGCAGATCTTTGGCGGTTTTGCCGCCCACGCCGGCCCAGTTTTCCGGGGCGAGTTCGAAGAAACGAATCACTTCCGGCACACAGGGCTTCAGTGGTTCGATCAGTTCGCGGCGAAAGCCGAGACCGGCGCCGCTGGCAGGGCGTGCTTTCATCAGGCTTCTCCGTGGGAAGGGAGCGGGCAGGGCAAGCCCTGCGCCGCCACCCGTCAATGCTGGATTACATCTTCTTGTCGGCAGGGGCCTTGGGGTCGGGCTTCTTGTCGGCGCCGCATTTTCCTTCGGTCCCTTTCTTGTCGGCACCGCACTTGGCTTCGGCAGCCTTCTTGTCGGCACCGCATTTTGCCTCGGTGCCCTTCTTGTCGCCGCCGCAGCTTGCGTCCTTCTTCCTGGTATCGGCCTGCGCCAGCTGATAACCGGCCTGCAGTTGGGTGGCGCCGAACGGGTTGTCGCCGGCGGCGTACGCCATTGGGGTCAGGGCGGCAGCGGCGAAGGCGGAACCGACGGCGATGGAAACGAGGTTTTGCTTTTTCATGATTTTCTCCGTTGAAGCTGAGGTCGAGGCGTCAGTCTTTCTGACTCATCCAGGCACCCGTCGCCACGCGCAGAAACTGGAACTGCTTTTCCATCCGCCGGCAGCCAACGCAGATCGCCAGATGCAGACGAAA
>DAOMFF010000098.1:0-5669 GCA_035429665.1 Azonexus sp. | reverse complement strand
GTCCGCTCAGCGAGAGCAGGGCGGGGACGACGCCAGCGGCGGCGAGCAGGGCGGTCAGCCAGCCGAGCGGCTGTTGCCAGAAGCTGCCGGGCAGCATCATCAGGCCGTGGAAGACGCCGGCCAGGAAGACGGCGCCGAAGGCTTTGTGCCCGACGCGGAACCAGCGGTAGGGAATGCGCTTGACGAGGGCGATGACGACCAGTGCCAGCAGGATGTAGCCGGCCCATTCGCCGACGTCCTTGGCGAGTTCCATCCAGAATTCCGGCGGGCCCTTGGGGCCGCCGCGTGGACGGGGGGCGATCAGCCCGGCGCGTGCCAGATTTTTGGGCAGCCATTCGCTCATCCAGTGGGTAAAAACGAGGATGCTACCGCCGATGCCGAGGTACTTGTGCAACCGGTAGAGCTTGTCCAGCCCGCCGAAGCGTTGTTCCAGCCAACGCGGGCGGGCGGCAAGGACGATGCCGGCGCTCATCCACCACAGGGCGAGGACGCCGGAGAGAATGACGATGGCGCGACGCCAGTTCCAGAAATCCGGGTTGCTGGCGAGCAGGTCGGGGAGGACGAATAGACCCCACAAGCCGAGCGGCAGGAGGACGAGGGAGGTGAGCGTGCGCTTCAGGGGGAATGTGTGCTGCTGTTCCTGAATGCCTGTATTTTGCGCCGGGAGATGTTAAAGCGCCATTGGCCGGATGTTGCGAAATGTAAGCACAGGCGGCTTTCGGGACACGGCCGCGATGTTTGCAAGTGATTGGTCAGGGTATTTCAGTCTGTAAGCAAGCACAATCGGCGGGCGAGTTTGAGAGCATGCAATACCCGCGAACTACAATAACTAGGAGAGTGGTCGCAGGCTTCCCGCAGGCAAATGGCAGTTGGCGTCGTCTCTCCCCAATGATTCTCCGCCTCTCGTCACCTGTTGAGCATCTCCCGGCACTCCCTCATCACCCCCTCCAGCAATGACTTGCGCGACTTCTCGGACGCCATGGCGCGGGCGATCATGACTGCCCCCACCATCTGCGAAATCATGATCCATGCCTCGTCGTCACCCGCCAGATGGGCGCTCAGTTCATCCTTGATGCGAATCATCATGCGTTCGAATATCTCTTTTGTCTCCACGCTGGCGCGGGCGACGTCAGCGCTCAATGTCGTGACCGCGCAGCCCCGTGCCGGCTGGTCGACGTGACCGGTGCTCAGATACGACTCGAGGACCGCGACCAGTTGTTCATCCGTCTTGCCCGCGAACCGGTCCAGCGAGCGGCCCAGCTCACTTTCAACGACGGCTTCGAGCAGTTCCGCTTTGGAACGGAAGTGCGAATAAAAGGCGCCTGACGTGAGACCGACGGCAGCCATCAGTCCGTCAACACCCGTGCTGGCAAAACCATCCTTCTTGGCCAGGGCGCCTCCCGCTTCCAGCAGACGGGTGCGCGTGCTTTCCTTGTGTTTCGGCGGGTAGCGCATCGCGTGATTCTCGCGAAAAATAAAAAACGGCTTGTATTATTACATGACGATAGTTAGGATAACTTTCGTGATGTAAATGATCGTAGCAGAAAGATGACTTCAGAGCCCAGCAGGACCGCCGAGAAAACCGCATGCATCCTTTGTTCGCGCAATTGCGGCCTCAGCGTCACGATTGAAAACGGGAAGTTCACGCGCATTCGCGGCGATGAGGAACACCCGGTATCGAAGGGATATATCTGCCAGAAGGCGGCCCGCCTCGAACACTATCAGCACCACGAAGACCGGTTGCGCCACCCGTTGAAACGCCAGGCCGACGGCAGCTTCACGCCAATCAGTTGGGACGAGGCGTTGACCGATATTGCCCGGCGCCTGACGGCAATCCGCCAGCAGCATGGCGGTCGGGCTTTTGCCTTCTATGGTGGCGGCGGCCAGGGCAACCATCTGGGCGGCATGTATAGCCAGCAACTGCACAAGGCGATGAAGAGCCGCTTCGTCTACTCTTCCCTGGCGCAGGAAAAGACCGGCGACTTCTGGGTCAATGGTCGCCTCTTCGGCCATCAGACCTGCCATACCACCGAAGATGTCGAACACGCCGACTACGTGCTGTTCATCGGCACCAATCCGTATCAGGCGCATGGCATTCCCAACGCCCGCGACACCCTGCGCGATCTGCAAAAGAATCCTGAGCGCACCATGGTAGTGGTCGACCCACGCCGCTCCGAAACCGCCAGACAGGCGGATATTCATCTGCAGATCAAGCCCGGCACCGATGCCTTCCTGATGCTGGCCATGTTGGGGATCATCGTCCGCGAAGGGCTGCATGACCGCGAATTCCTCGCGCATCATTGCACCGGGTTTGACGAGCTGGAACGCGAGCTGCTGGCCGTCCCGGTCGCTGATTACGTGCAGCGTACGGAACTGGCGGCGGCCGATGTCGAGCGCGTGGCGCGCGGCTTCGCGACCGCCAGGACCGCCTGCGTGCGCATCGATCTGGGCATACAGCAGACGCTGCATACCACCCTCAACGGCTACCTCGAAAAGTTGCTCTATCTGGTCACCGGAAACTTCGGCAAGCGCGGCGGCAACAACCTCCATACCTTCCTGCTGCCCCTGATCGGCCATAGCGACGAGCGCAATCCGAAGTACCCGCGAACGGCACGGCATGGGATGTTCCCGATCTCCGGTCTCTATCCGCCCAACATCCTGCCCGACGAGATCGAGCACGAAGGCGCCGACCGGGTGCGGGCGATGTTCGTCGATAGCGCCAATCCGCTACTGACGGCGGCGGATACCCAGGCCTACGAGCGATCATTCGGCAAGCTCGAGCTGCTGGTGGTGGTCGATGTGGCGATGACCGAAACCGCTCGTCTGGCCCATTATGTTCTGCCGGCGGCGTCGCAGTTCGAGAAATGGGAGGCCACCGGATTCAATCTGGAATTTCCGGAAAACGCCTTCCACCTCCGCCATCCCCTGTTTGCCCCGCTCGGCGAGAGCCTGCCCGAAGCGGAAATCTACACACGGCTGCTGGAAAAGATGGGCGAGATCCCTTCGCGCTTCCCGCTGCTCGAGCGGATCGCCCGACTGGAGCCGAGTTTCACCGGGCATGCCGCGTTCCTCGCCGCACTGGCCGCCACGCTGCGCCGCCAGTCGCGCTGGCAGCCCTATGGCGCGTCGATCATGTATCGGACCCTGGGGCAATCGCTGCCGGACGGCGCTTCGGCGGCGGCTCCGCTGCTCGGGCTGACCACGGTCTACGCCAAACGTCACGCCGTCGCCGTTCGCCGCGCCGGGCATCATGGCAACCGCCTGACACTGGGCGCGGCGCTGTTTCGCGCCATTCTCGAACGACGTGCCGGTACGTTGTTGAGCATCCACACCTTCGATGACATGTGGTCCCTGATCCGTCATCCGGACCGGCGCATCCACCTGGCGATTCCCGAAATGCTGGCGGAAATGCGCGCACTGGGCTCGGAAACGCTACCGGGGGCCGATTACCCCTTCATACTCATGGCTGGCGAGCGTCGCGCCTACAACGCCAACCAGATTTACCGCGATCCGGCCTGGCGCAAGGTGGACCGTGACGGCGCCCTGCGCCTGCATCCCGCCGACGCGAAACATCTTGGTCTGGCCGATGGTGCGCTGGCGAAGTGCCGCTCGACAACTGGGGAACTTCAGGTCATGGTCGAATTCGATGACAATCTGCGACGCGGCACCGCGACCCTGCCGCATGGCTACGGTCAGCGCTACGGCGGGAACGGGCCATTCGGGCCGCAGATCAACCGGCTGACCGCCAGTGCCCATTGTGACCCGCTGACGCGGACACCGTTCCACAAGTATGTGCCGGTACACATTGAACCGGTTTTGACGTGAGCGCACAGTCAATGAGCCCCCGAATCAAGACCTGAAGCCGAAGATCTTGATTATCGTCGCCAAGGCTGGCTTGAAGGGCAGCGATGGCAGTCCGCTTCAGGGCCTTTGGCCCGGCCCAAGCAGGTCGGCAGCGACCAGCGCGCCGATTTCGCCGTCGATGAGCGCCCAGAAGGGGTTGCTGCGCAGGCGGGTGAGCGAGCCGAGGGCGATGGTTACCGCACCGTTCTCGCCGCGCAGCAGCCAGGAGCCGATACTCGGAATGCCGTTGCGGCCACTGCCCTGAATGAAGCCGTAAACCGGGTCGCCGGGCGGGAAAGGCAGGGCGACATGACCGAGCGAGACGATGCCGGCTGGCCACGAAAGGCCCGTCTCGTGCTCTGTCACCGCGCCATCGGAAGCGAAACTGCGCACGTTGAGCCCGAGGCCCTCGGGGGTGGCATTGCTGATGACCTCAAACTCGTAGCCGCGTTTCCCCCGCAGCAGGCGCTCGATCATGGCGCCGGCTTGCGGGCGCTGCACGCTGGCCAGTTCCTTGTGGCGATTGACGTCGAACAGCACCAGCCGGTGCCCGGCGCCGTCGAGATTGGCATAGAGCCGGTCGGCGACGCCGGCCGAACCGACGGTCGAATCGACGACCGACTGCCAGGTGACGACCGGCGGCATCTGCGCTAGGCGGCCGGATTCGCGGGCGCTGGCCAAGGCCTTGTGCAAGGCCCTGGTTGCCCGGTTGACCTGGCGTGAGGCATTCACCGGGAAGGAGTTGAACTTGTAGGGGTCGTATTCCGCCGTGATTTCCTGCCAGCGCACCTTTTCCAGCACGGGAACCGGCACGATGCTGAAGAAGTCGATGATCGAGGCCAGCGCCGCCACCGGGGTCAGTTCGATGGCTGGCGAGACGAGCAGCACGCGGTCGGGACGGCGGAGGGAGGAATCCTCCAACGCATCGAGTGTGTATTGCAGCGAGAGGGTGCCGCCGGTCGAGTAGCCGCCGATGTAGAAGGGCTGGCCAGCGGCGGCACGCGCGGCGACATCGCGGGCGGCGATGCGCACGGCGGCGGTCCAGTCGCGGGTGCTCATCTCGGTCATCATCGACGGCAGGGTGCCGTGCCCCGGCAGGCGCAGCACGGTAACCTCGAAACCGCGCCGGTGCAGCGATTCGGCCAGCGCCTTCATCGAATAGGGTGAGTCGGTCAGGCCGTGGATCAGCAGCGCCTGGCCTTTCGGTCTGGGCAGGGTCAGGCGGAACGAGCGGTTGTAGGGCGCGCCGTCGGCCAGGCGGCTGACCATGCTCGCGGGATTGAAACGGCTCGACCGCCAGGCTTCGTCCTTGCTGTCCCAGGTGGCAACGGTGGCGCGCAACTCG
Organism: Azonexus sp.; assembly: GCA_035429665.1. Classification (GTDB taxonomy): domain Bacteria; phylum Pseudomonadota; class Gammaproteobacteria; order Burkholderiales; family Rhodocyclaceae; genus Azonexus. The sequence continues at coordinate 481 of DAOMFF010000098.1, read as the reverse complement.
GCAAACAGCTTTTCCTCGCGCTGCAGGTAGCCGGCGAAATCGAGGTCGGCGTGGCGGAGCGCCGAAAATTCCTCGTGCAGGCGCTCGGTGTGCCACGGCGCCAGCGGCGGCAGCACGCTCACCGCGTAAAGCGTGAAGCCGAGGACAATCGCCAGACAGACAAGTCCCAGCAGCCAAGCAAGTTTCAGCCCGAGACGCCAACTGTGCCGGGCGGCGGCTGAAGTCAGCCGGGCAAGGCCGGGCATCAGCGTTTCAGTCTGGCGAAGGCGGAGGCCATCGCATTGCCGCCGGCGGGCGCCGGCCCACCGCCGCGCTGCTGCGCTCGTTGCTGGTTGGGGCTGCTGCGCCCGGCTGGCGCGTTGTCGTGGCGTTTTCCCTGCGTCGGTTCGTCACCCATGCGCATGCTCAGCGCGATGCGCTGGCGTTGCAGGTCGATTTCGAGCACCTTGACCTTGACCACCTGGCCGGCCTTGACGACGGT
>DAOMFF010000097.1:0-5687 GCA_035429665.1 Azonexus sp. | reverse complement strand
ATGCCTTATGCGCTGGGCAGCATGCGCGCGGCGCGCTTCCTGGCCGGCCGCCGCAGCGGCCTGTTCGACATGCAGGACGTCCTCGGACTGCGCTGAGAGTTTCCGCGACTTTTCTTGTCGTCCGGCGCGGGCGACGGCGGGTAGCCAGTCTGCCAGGGGTCCGCGAATTTGCCCGGACGGGTCGTTTCGGCTAAAATCGCATGGCTGCAAAGCACGAGCGGGGAGGCGCAAGCCTTCCCGCTTGGCACATGAATAAGCAGTAATTTCCAGGAGAGCCGGTTGTGTCGTTGCTGCCCGCATTTACCCCCGCCATTCTCGCCCTGGCCGACGGAACCTTGTTCCGGGGGCAATCCATCGGCGCTGACGGCGTGAGCAGTGGCGAGGTTGTCTTCAATACCGCGATGTCGGGCTATCAGGAGATCCTCACCGATCCTTCGTACTGCCGGCAGATCGTCACGCTGACCTATCCGCATATCGGCAACACGGGTTGCAACGCCGAGGATTTCGAATCCGGCGCCAATTACGCCGCCGGCCTGGTCATTCGCGATCTGCCCAGCCGCGCTTCCAACTGGCGCTGCGAGGACGATCTGTCGTTCTATCTGAAGAGACATGGGATCGTTGCCATTGCCGGCATCGACACGCGCAAGCTGACACGCGTCCTGCGCGAAAAGGGCGCCCAGGCCGGTTGCATTCTGGCCGGGGAAGTCGATGACTCCAAGGCATTGGCCATGGCGCGTGCCTTCCCTGGCCTGGCCGGGATGGACCTGGCCAAGGTGGTTTCCGCTACGGAGAGCTACCCCTGGACCGAAGGCGAATGGACGCTGAAGGGTTACGGGCAAGCTCCGGCACCGCGTTTTCATGTGGTTGCCTACGATTTCGGCGTCAAGAACAACATCCTGCGCATGCTGGCCCAGCGCGGCGTCAGGCTGACCGTCGTGCCGGCGCAGACGCCGGCGGCCGACGTACTGGCGATGAAGCCGGACGGTGTGTTCCTGTCGAATGGTCCGGGTGATCCGGAGCCTTGCGACTATGCCATTACCGCGATTCGTGAGTTCCTCGACCGCGGCGTGCCGACCTTCGGCATCTGTCTTGGCCACCAGTTGCTCGGTCTCGCCTCCGGCGCCCGGACGGCAAAGATGAAGTTCGGCCACCACGGGGCTAACCACCCGGTCAAGGATCTCGACACCGGGCAAGTGCTGATCACCAGCCAGAACCACGGTTTCGCGGTCGACCCGGATTCCTTGCCGAAAAACCTCCGTGCTACGCACGTGTCGCTGTTTGACGGTTCCCTGCAGGGCATCGCCCGCACCGACGTTCCGGCCTTTTCCTTCCAGGGGCATCCGGAGGCCAGTCCGGGGCCGCATGACGTGGCCTACCTGTTCGACCGCTTCCTCGATACCATGACGCGCGGCGTGGCGGCGCTTCAGACGGCGCAATAAGCGAGAAAACAAGATGCCGAAACGCACAGACATCAAGAGTGTTCTGATCATTGGCGCCGGTCCGATCATCATCGGCCAGGCCTGTGAATTCGACTACTCCGGCGCCCAGGCCTGCAAGGCCCTGCGCGAGGAGGGTTACCGGGTGATCCTGGTGAACTCCAACCCGGCCACGATCATGACCGATCCGGAAATGGCCGATGTCACCTACATCGAGCCGATCACTTGGCAGGTCGTCGAGAAAATCATCGAAGCGGAGCGGCCGGACGCGCTGCTGCCGACCATGGGCGGCCAGACTGCGCTGAACTGTGCCCTCGACCTCGCACGCGAAGGCGTGCTTGCCCAATTCGCCGTCGAACTGATCGGCGCCTCCAGGGACGCTATCGACAAGGCCGAGGATCGCGAGAAATTCAAGGCGGCGATGGACAGGATCGGCCTCGGCTCGGCCCGCTCGGCCGTCGCCCACAGCATGGAGGAGGCGTGCCAGGTGCAGGCCATGGTCGGTTTCCCGACCATCATCCGTCCGTCGTTCACGCTGGGCGGTTCAGGCGGCGGCATCGCCTACAACATGGAAGAGTTCGAGACCATCTGCAAGCGCGGGCTCGAAGCCTCGCCGACCAACGAGTTGCTGATCGAGGAATCGCTGCTCGGCTGGAAGGAATATGAGATGGAAGTGGTCCGCGACAAGGCGGACAACTGCATCATCATCTGTTCGATCGAGAACCTCGATCCGATGGGCGTGCACACCGGCGACTCGATTACCGTTGCGCCGGCCCAGACGTTGACCGACAAGGAATACCAGATCCTGCGCAACGCCTCGATCGCCGTGCTGCGCGAAATCGGCGTCGATACCGGCGGTTCCAACGTGCAGTTCTCGATCAATCCGAAGGATGGTCGCTGCATCGTCATCGAAATGAACCCGCGCGTGTCGCGCTCCTCGGCATTGGCTTCCAAGGCGACCGGTTTCCCGATCGCCAAGATCGCCGCCAAGCTGGCGGTTGGCTACACGCTCGACGAACTGGCCAACGACATTACCGGCGGCAAGACGCCGGCTTCGTTCGAGCCGTCGATCGACTACGTCGTCACCAAGGTGCCGCGTTTCGCCTTCGAGAAGTTTCCGCAGGCCGACTCCACCCTGACCACCCAGATGAAGTCGGTTGGCGAGGTGATGGCCATCGGCCGCACCTTCCAGGAGTCGCTGCAGAAGGCCCTGCGCGGCCTGGAAGTCGGCGTGGACGGCTTCAACCTGAAAACCGTCGATCCGGAAACCATCGACGAGCAACTGGCGCGGCCGACTCCCGATCGCCTGTGGTACGTTGCCGATGCCTTCGGCGTCGGCATGTCGCTCGAGAAAATCTTCGACCTGACCAGGATCGATCCGTGGTTCCTCGTTCAGATCAAGGAGATCGTCGATCTCGAACTGGCCGTGGAAAAGCGCGATTTTTCGACGTTGACCGCGGAAGAGTTGCGCTACCTGAAGCGCAAGGGCTTTGCCGACCGCCGTCTGGCGCATCTGACCAGGACGAGCGAAACGGCGGTTCGCGAGCGCCGCCATGCGCTCGGCGTGCGCCCGGTGTACAAGCGCGTCGATACCTGTGCCGCCGAATTCGCGACCGGCACTGCCTACATGTATTCGACCTACGAGGACGAGTGCGAGGCCAATCCGACCGACCGCAAGAAGATCATGGTGCTCGGTGGCGGGCCCAACCGCATCGGCCAAGGCATCGAGTTCGACTACTGCTGCGTTCACGCAGCGATGGCGATGCGCGAGGACGGTTACGAGACCATCATGGTCAACTGCAACCCGGAAACCGTGTCCACCGATTACGACACCTCGGATCGCCTCTATTTCGAGCCGCTGACGCTCGAAGACGTGCTGGAGATTGTCGCCATCGAAAAGCCGCTCGGCGTCATCGTCCAGTATGGTGGCCAGACCCCGCTCAAGCTGGCGCTGGCGCTGGAGGCCAATGGCGTGCCGATCATCGGCACGACGCCGGAATCCATCGACATCGCCGAGGACCGCGAGCGCTTCCAGAAGCTGCTGCACGAACTCGGCCTCAAGCAGCCACCCAACCGCACGGCGCGCACCGAAGAAGATGCCCTGCGCCTGGCGGCCGAGATCGGCTATCCGCTGGTCGTCCGCCCGTCCTACGTCCTCGGGGGCCGCGCCATGGAAATCGTCCATGAGCGGAAGGATCTCGAGCGCTACATGCGCGAGGCGGTCAAGGTTTCGCACGATTCGCCGGTGCTCCTCGACCGTTTCCTGAATGACGCCTGCGAGGTTGACGTCGATGCGCTGTCCGATGGTGATGAAATCATTATCGGTGGCGTCATGGAGCACATCGAACAGGCCGGCGTGCACTCCGGCGACTCGGCCTGCTCGTTGCCGCCGTACTCGCTGGATCAGGCGGTACAGGACGAGTTGCGCCGCCAGACCCGGCTGATGGCCAAGGCGCTGAATGTCTGTGGCCTGATGAACGTGCAGTTTGCGATCAAGGATCACGAGATCTATGTGCTTGAGGTGAACCCGCGCGCCTCGCGCACGGTGCCCTTCGTCTCCAAGGCCACCGGTCTCCAACTGGCCAAGATAGCGGCACGGTGCATGGCGGGCCGCAGCCTGAAGGATCAGGGCATCACCGCCGAAATCATTCCGCCGTACTACTCGGTCAAGGAAGCGGTTTTTCCCTTCGTCAAGTTCCCCGGGGTCGACACCATTCTCGGCCCGGAAATGAAGTCGACCGGGGAGGTCATGGGGGTCGGCATGAGCTTCGCCGAAGCCTTCGTCAAGTCGCAACTGGCGGCCAGCGTCAAACTGCCGACCTCCGGCAGGGTTTTCCTGTCGGTCAAGGATAGCGACAAGGCCAAGGCCATCGAAATTGCCCGCCATCTGCACGAAGCGGGTTTCCATCTGGTGGCGACACGCGGCACGGCGCATGCCATGGAAGTTGCCGGCCTGCCGGTGCGGCAGGTCAACAAGGTGACCGAAGGACGCCCGCACATTGTCGACATGATCAAGAACAACGAGATTTCCCTGATCATCAACACGGTCGAAGAGAGGCGGCTGGCGATCAACGACTCGCGGTCGATCCGGACTTCCGGACTGCAGGCCAGGGTGACGATGTACACGACGATCTGGGGAGCCGAAGCGGCGGCGGAAGGTATCCGCAGTCGTGGCGAACTGGTGGTCTATCCGATCCAGTCGCTGCACAAGCAACTGCACTGAGACAAACCCCGGCTGTCGGGTCGCCCTGTCGGGCGCCGGCGGTCGGCCTTTGCTGGAATGAACGATGAGTAAAGTCCCCTTGACCGTTGCTGGCGCCGCGAAGCTGCGCGAGGAGTTGCAGCGCCTGAAGACGATCGAGCGTCCGAAAGTGGTGGCGGCGATCGCCGAAGCGCGTTCGCATGGCGATCTGTCCGAAAATGCCGAATACGATGCCGCCAAGGAGCGCCAGGGCTTTCTCGAAGGGCGCATCAAGGATCTCGAGGGCAAGTTGTCCAATGCCCAGATCATCGACCCGATCCTGCTCGATGCCGATGGCCGCTGCGTCTTCGGGGCCACTGTCGATCTCGAGGATCAGGAGTCAGGTGACGGGGTGACCTACCAGATCGTCGGTGAGGACGAGGCCGATATCAAGCAGGGCAAGCTTTCGTTCGGCTCGCCGATGGCGCGCGCGCTGATCGGCAAGTACGCGGGCGACATCGCCCAGGTTCAGGCCCCCGGCGGGATCCGCGAATACGAGATCATCGACGTCCGCTACGAGTGATCCGCCTTGCGCAGACTGTCCGAAGCCCTCTATTTCGTGGCGATTACCCTGTGGGTGGGCGGGATGTGGGCAATCGGCTACATGGTGGCGCCGGTTCTCTTTTCGAGTCTGGGCGACCGCCAGCTTGCGGGAATGGTGGCCGGGAAGCTGTTCTCGCTGATCGGCTGGGTCGGCCTCGGCAGTGCCGCTTACCTGCTCATCTTCTTGGTTGCCCGCTGTCGCGGGCAGGCATTCCGGCGTGCCGTTTTCTGGCTGGTGCTGCTGATGGCGCTGTTGGCTGCTGCCAGCCAGTTCGGGATCCAGCCGCTGCTGGCCCAGCTCAAGGCCAATGCCTTGCCGCGCGAGGTGATGGAAAGCGTGTTGCGCGACCGCTTCGCCGTGTGGCATGGAATTTCCAGCATTCTCTATCTGATGCAGAGTGGGCTCGGGTTTTGGCTGGTGGTCTGGGCGAACCGTGGCCTGCGCTGATCAGGCCTGAAAACTGCGC
>DAOMFF010000096.1:0-5724 GCA_035429665.1 Azonexus sp. | reverse complement strand
AGTCCGGATTTCCCCACCTGATCGGCGGCCGCGCCGGTGCTGCTGCGGTCAACGCCTCGCTCGGGCCGTTTTCCGCGGCTGCTTTTCGGCGACGAGAACGAAGTCGATCTTGTTGCTTTCCAGGTCAGCGCGCACCAACCTGACGCGCACGCGATCGCCGAGACGGAAACGCTGACCGGTGCGCTCGCCGAGCATCTGGTGCTTGATGTTGTCGAAATGGAAGTAGTCGGCGCCCAGTTCCGAGACATGCACCAGGCCCTCGATGTAGATCGTGTCGAGCGCCACGAAAAAACCGAAGGCGGTCACCGCCGAGATGGTGCCGTCGAATTCCTCGCCGATGCGCTCCTTCATGAAGAAGCACTTGAGCCAGCTCTCGACATCGCGCGTCGCCTCGTCGGCCCGGCGCTCGGTCGCCGAGCAGTGCAGGCCGATGTCGTCCCAGTTCCCCGCCGGCGTGTACTTGGCGCCGGCGAGCACGGCCTTGATCGCGCGATGCACCAGCAGGTCCGGGTAACGCCGGATCGGCGACGTGAAATGCGTGTAATGCTCGTAGGCCAGCCCGAAGTGGCCGACGTTGTCCGGGCTGTACAGCGCCTGCTTGAGCGAGCGCAGCATGACGGTCTGCAGGAGCTGGAAATCCGGCCGCTGCTTGACCTGCTCCAGCAGGACGGCGTAATCCTTGGCCTGCGGGTCGTCGCCGCCGCCCAGCGCCAGCCCGAACTCGCCGAGGAAGGTCCGCAGGTTCTTGAGCTTTTCCGCCGACGGCCCCTCGTGGATGCGATACAGGCAGGTCTGCTTGTGGCCGGCAAGGAAATCGGAAGCGCAGACGTTGGCCGCCAGCATGCATTCCTCGATGATGCGGTGCGCGTCGTTGCGCACGACCGGGACGATGTTCTCGATCTTGCCCTGTTCATTGAACACCATCTGGGTTTCGGTGGTCTCGAAGTCGATCGCCCCGCGCTCCCCGCGCGCCGCGTGCAGGGTCTTGAACAGCTTGTAGAGATTCAGCAACTGCGGCTGCAATTCGGTGTGAACTTCCGTCTCCGGCTGCGCGGCGCCTGACAGCCACGACCAGACCTGGTTATAGGTCAGCCGCGCCTGCGAGCGGAATGCCGCGCGGTAGAAGCGGTACTTGCCGATCGCGCCGCCAGCACCGATCTCCATGTCGCAGACCATTGCCAGCCGGTCGACGTCCGGGTTCAGCGAACAGATGCCGTTGGACAGCTTTTCCGGCAGCATCGGGATGACGCGGCGCGGAAAATAGATCGAGTTGCCGCGTTCCATTGCCTCCGCATCGAGCGCCATGCCCGGCTGCACGTAGTGTGAGACGTCGGCGATCGCAACAACCAGCCGCCAGCCGCGGCCCTTCTTCTCGCAGTAAACGGCATCGTCGAAGTCTCGCGCCGTTTCGCCGTCGATCGTCACCAGCGGCAATCCGCGCAGATCCTCGCGCCCCGCCAGATCGGCCTTTCTGATTCTGTCCGGCAGCGCCCGGTTCTCATCCAGCGCCGCTTTCGAAAACTCGAACGGCAGGTCGTGCTTGCGTAGCGCAATCTCGATCTCCATGCCCGGATCGGCATAATTGCCCAGTACTTCCGAAATGCGCCCGATCGGCTTCGAGAACTTGCTCGGCTGCTCGATGATGTCGACCATGACGACCTGCCCGGACTGCGGACGGATCTTCGCCCGCTTCTCCGGCGGCACCAGGATGTCCTGGGCGATGCGCTTGTTCTCCGGCACGACGAAAACCAGACCGTGCTCGACGAGTACCCGGCCGACGACGCGGGTATTGGCGCGCTCGATGACTTCGACGATGCTACCTTCCGGACGTCCCTTGCGATCGACGCCGGTGAGTCGCACCAGGGCGCGGTCGCCGTGCAGCACCTTGGCCATCTGATGCTGGTCGAGAAAGATGTCGGCACTGCCGTCGTCGGGGATCAGGAAGCCATAGCCGTCCGGGTGACCCTGTATCCTGCCCGGCGTCAGGCTGGCCCGCTCGGGCAGGATGTAGGCGCCCTTGCGGTTGCGCATCAACTGGCCTTCGCGTTCCATGGCGCCAAGCCGGCGCTGGAACATTTCCTGCTCGGTCGCGGCGATGTCGAGCAGCCCGGTCAGTTCGGCGAAGGTGACCGGACGGCCCTCGTCAGCGAGTACCTGCGAGACGTATTCGCGCGACGGTAGGGGTAGGTCATAACGGGCCGCTTCGCGCTCGAAGAAGGGGTCGGCACGGCGGATTGCCGATGGCTTTTTCCTTGACATGCAATTCTCTTTCTTTATAATTCACCGCTCTTCGCACCTGTGCCCAGGTGGCGGAATTGGTAGACGCACTAGTTTCAGGTACTAGCGCCGCAAGGTGTGCCGGTTCGAGTCCGGCCTTGGGCACCAGCGATCTTGATTGAAGGCCTTGTCTTGACAAGGCTTTTTTTCATTTTCGCGGCAATTATCCGGTCGACCGCGCCCTGAAAGAAGTCCCCTTGAGGGGCAACAGGCAACCGGCATTCCGGCAGCGATTGTCTCACAGGGTGAAACACCGACTCGTAACAATTCCTCACATTTCCGCGCCGCCCCGTCGTCATCGGCCAGCGCCCCACTGCGTTATTTGGCTTATGAAAACGACCATCAACTCACTCAGCATCGCACTCTGTCTCGCACTTGGCGCTACCACGCCAGCGCTGGCCGACCACGGACGCGACCGCGACTATTACCGCCCGGTGCCCCGGCACTACAGCCACGACGACTACCGGCCGGCGCCCCCACGTTATGACCACGGTCACCGTCGCAGCTACGGCTGGGCCGGCCCGGCTGCCCTGCTAGCGATCACCGGCCTCGCCGCCGGCATTGCCGCCTCGACCTACTACGCGCCCGCCCCCGCCTACGTCGAACCACAGCCGGTCTATGTCGCCCCTCGCCCGGTCTATGGCGAACCGACAGCCGGCTACTGGAATTATTGCGGATCGGCCGGACAGTACTATCCAAACGTCGAATACTGCCCCGAAGGCTGGCAACCGGTTCCCGCCCGCTGACCGACACGGGCCAGTCGACTGAACACCGGCAGGGCGGTAGAGTGCGCTGTTGTCGTCCCCCAGATGTTGCCTGCCGCCCCCTGCGCCAACTGTTGATCTTCTGGCTGTTCATTGCCTGCACGCTCCCGGGCGTTGCCAGCGCGAAGCAGGCTTATCCCTTCTCGGTAAGCGCCGAGCGCAGCGGCGCCGGCAGCAACCTGATAGCCCGGAATCGCGGCCCGGCGCCGGTATCGGTACGGCTCATGCTGAGCGCGATGGATAACGTCCGCGCCGCCCAGCCCCTGCCCGTCTATGCCGTCGTTCGCCCTTACACAGACGCGCTGCTCATGCAGATCCGCCCGATCTACCCGGGACGCGGCCTGCGCTTCTCGACGCAATCGACTTTCAGCGTCGGCAGCTTCCACGCCATCCCCGACCCGCGTGCAACCTACCGCCTGCCCTTCGCCAACGGGCGGAGCTTCGTCATCAGCCAGGCGCCCGGCGGCCCGCTGACCACCCACACCGCCGATGACAGCGAGCATGCCGTCGATTTCACGATGCCCGAGAACACGCCCGTCATCGCCGCCCGCGATGGCATGGTGATCGAGACGGAAGCGGCGAACCGTTACGGCGGCAAGGATCGGGGGCTGCTGGCGATGGCCAATTACGTCCGCATCCTGCATGCCGACGAAACCGTGGCGACCTACGCCCACCTGGCGCCCGGCGGGGTCCGCGTGCGTCCGGGAGAAAAGGTAAGCGCCGGGACTGTCATCGGGCTGTCCGGCGCCACCGGCTACACTTCCGGCCCGCACCTGCACTTCGTCGTACAGAAGCTGGTGCGCAGGAACGAAGGGTTTGCGATGGTTTCGGTGCCGTTCCGTTTCTTTGTCGGCAATCCGCCCTACGTTTTCGAGCCGAAGTTCTGCCACCTGGCGACGGCTGACTACGCGACGCCCGGCAAGGCGCCACTGTTCGCCGATGATGGGCGGGTCGTTCAGGGCCGTTGACCGTGCCCCGGAGGTGAAATAACCTGTGGCTCAAGTCCCCTGGCGGGACAACCGGCGCCGGGCGGCGCCGGCCGGGGATCACTCGAACGGATGCTGCCTGAGGATGGTCTCGTCGCGTTCCGGGCCAGTCGAGATGATGGCCACCGGCACCTGGCAAAGCTCCTCCAGGCGATTCAGATAGGCCTGGGCGTTGGCCGGCAGGTCCTGCCAGCGATTGGCGCCGAAAGTCGTTTCCGACCAGCCGGGCATCGTTTCGTAGATCGGCTGGCAACGCGCGACTTCATCGGCGCCGATGGGCAGCAGATCGAGAACCTTGCCGTCGAGGCGGTAGCCATTGCAGATCCGGAGTTCCGCGAGGCCGTCGAGAACGTCGAGCTTGGTGATGCACAGCCCGGTCAGGCCGTTGATGCGACCGGAACGGCGCAGCGCCGCGGCATCGAACCAGCCACAGCGGCGCTTGCGCCCGGTGACGGTGCCGAATTCCCTGCCGACCTGCGACATCTGGTAGCCCGGCGTACCGGCGGTGTCGATGTCGAGTTCGCTCGGAAAGGGACCGCCGCCGACACGGGTGCAGTAGGCCTTGGTGATGCCCAGCACGTAATGCAGCATGCCGGGACCGATGCCGGCGCCGGCGGAAGCCTGGCCAGCAACGCAGTTCGAGGATGTCACGTACGGGTAGGTGCCGTGGTCGATATCGAGCAAGGCGCCCTGCGCACCCTCGAACAGCAGATTCTGGCCGGCCTGGTTGGCCGCGTAGAGGGCCGCCGAGACGTCGGCCACCAGCGGGCGGATCTGCTCGGCGTCGGCCATCGCCTGATCGAGCACCATTTGATAGTCAACCGCGGGTGCCCTGAAATATTCGGTCAGCACGAAGTTGTGATAGGCGAGGACTTCCTGCAGTTTCCCGGCGAAGCGCTCCGGGTTGAACAGGTCATAGACGCGCAGGCCGCGCCGCGAAACCTTGTCCTCGTAGGTCGGGCCGATACCCTTGCCGGTCGTGCCGATCTTCTGGTCGCCGGCCTTGGCATCCTCGCGCGCCTTGTCGATGGCGGAGTGATAAGGCAGGATGATCGGGCAGCCGGGACTGATCTTGAGGCGCGAGCGCACCTCGATGCCGCCCTGTTCAAGGTCGGCAATTTCAGCCAGCAGGTGATGGATGTCGAGCACCACGCCATTGCCGATGTAGCACTTGACCCCGTCGCGGACGATGCCCGAGGGCACCAGATTCAGTTTGTAGACCTGCTCGCCGACGACCAGCGTGTGGCCGGCATTGTGCCCGCCCTGGAAACGCACCACCCCTTGGGCATGGTCGGTCAGCCAGTCGACGATCTTGCCCTTTCCTTCGTCACCCCACTGGGTGCCGACCACGATGACGTTCTTGGCCATGTCTAGTCCTCTTGTATTGCTTCGATGATCCAGTGCTCGCCGACCTGTACAATCTTTCTGTCGCAGACCGGCCCTTCGCAGGCGGTTTCCCCCGGCAGCAGTTCGACGACGATTTCCCCCTGCTCGCGCAGCGCGGCGACATGCGCGGCGAGTTTCCCGTCATGGCCAACATGCGGCGCCAGGATGGCCCGCGACGGCTTGCCGGCCGGTGCCAGGCGCGCCACTTCGCGCAGGTCCATCGAGAAGCCGGTTGCCGGACGCGCTCGTCCGAAGACCTTGCCGGCGCCGTCGTAGCGGCCGCCGAGCGCGATGGCGGCCGGGTAGCCCGG
>DAOMFF010000095.1:0-5731 GCA_035429665.1 Azonexus sp. | reverse complement strand
TGGACGTCGTCGTGCCCTTCATCCATGAACGCAAGCAGTTCGGGCAGGCGATCGGCGAATTCCAGCTGATGCAGGGCAAGGTCGCCGACATGTACTCGACCTGGCAGGCCACCCGCGCCTACGTCTATGCCGTCGGCCGCGCGTGTGATTCCGGCGATCATTCGCGGACCCTGCGCAAGGACGCTGCCGGCGCCATCCTCTACTCGGCTGAAAAAGCGACATGGATGGCCGGCGAGGCGATCCAGGCGCTGGGCGGCGTCGGCTACACCAACGAATACCCGACCGGTCGCCTCTGGCGCGACGCCAAGCTCTACGAAATCGGCGCCGGCACCTCGGAAATCCGTCGTATGCTCATCGGTCGCGAACTTTTCACGGAAACCGCGTGAGATGAGCTTGAGTCCCGAACAACTCCAGGCCGAGTGGCTGGCGGCGCGTGCCGAGATCGGCGCCCGCCAGTTACCGCCCGACGTACTGCCGGTTGAGGCGCTGCGCGAAAACAGCGGCCTGGAACTCTTCCAGAAAATGCTGCGCGGTGAACTGCCGCCCCCGCCAATAGCCCTGACCCTCGATTTCTCGCTGGTCGAAGCGGAGCCAGGACGTGTCGTGTTTCAGGGTCATCCGTCGCGCGCCTTCTACAACCCGATCAACTCGGTGCATGGCGGCTACCATGCGACCCTGCTCGATTCCTGCGTGGCCTGTGCCGTACAGAGCACGCTCGAAAGGGGACAGGGCTATACCACGCTTGAACTGAAGGTCAATTACCTGCGCGCACTGACCGACCAGGTCGGCCCGGTCCGCGCCGAGGGCAAGGTGATCCAGGTCGGGCGCCAGGTCGGGACCGCCGAAGGCCAGCTCTACGACACCGCCGGCCGCCTGTACGCGCACGCCACGACGACCTGTCTCGTCTTCACCCTTTGAGCGAGAACGGAAGAAAACAGGCGAAAGGTTAGAATTCCCGCCTGGTCTTCCATTTTCTCCCGCCACCCATGCTGATCATTCGCACCCTTACTGCCCACGACACTGAAGCCCTGGAACAGGTCCGCCAGTATTTCCGCAATTACGCGGCCTGGCTGGGGGTCGACCTGTCTTTCCAGAATTTCGAACAGGAAATGGCCTCCCTGCCCGGCAGCTATGGCGAGCCACAGGGCCGGCTGTTTTTTGCCGAATTTTCCGGTCGACCGGCGGGTTGCGTCGGAATTCGTCCCGTGCCGGATTCGGAAGGCACCTGCGAGATGAAGCGCCTCTACGTCGATCCGGAAGCGCGCGGCAAGGGGGTCGGCCGGGCGCTGGCGCTGGCGGCGATCAAGGCTGCCCGCAGGATCGGCTATCGCCGCCTGCTGCTCGACACCCTGCCGAGCATGCGCATGGCCGTCAAACTCTACCGCGAACTCGGCTTCACCGAAGCGCCGGCCTACTACCAGACGCCGGTCGAAGGCACGATGTTCCTCTCCCTCAATCTGGAAAACTGGACGGAAGAGGAAATGCGCAGAGAGAACCTCTCCCACCTGTTCGACTTCAACCGTGCCTGGGCGCGCCAGATGCAGGAAGTCGATCCCGATTACTTCAACAAGCTGGCCAAACTGCAAACCCCCGAGTTGCTGTGGATTGGCTGCTCCGATTCGCGCGTACCCGCCAATGAAATTGTCGGCCTGCTGCCCGGCGAGGTCTTCGTCCATCGCAACGTCGCCAACGTCGTCGTCCATACCGACCTCAACTGCCTGTCGGTCATCCAGTTTGCCGTCGAGGCGCTCAAGGTCAAGCACATCATGGTCGTCGGCCACTATGGCTGTGGCGGCGTCGGCGCCGCGCTGAAAAAGGAACGCGTCGGGCTGGTCGACATCTGGCTGCGCCACGTTCAGGATGTTCATGCCAAACACGCGGGGAACGTCGACCGACTGCCGCCGGAGAAGCGCCACGACCGCCTGTGCGAACTGAATGTCCTTGAACAGGTGATCAATGTCTGCCAGACCTACGTCGTCCAGGATGCCTGGCAGCGTGGCCAGCCGCTGACGGTCCACGGCTGGATCTACGGCCTCAAGGACGGGCTGATGCACGATCTCGGCATCACCGTGCATCGTCCCGAGGATCTGCAATCGCGCTACGACGCCGCGCTGAAGGCGCTGGAAGCATGACTCACCCCTCATCAAGGAGAACCCCCCATGAATGACCCGATCGTTATCGTCTCCGCCGCCCGCACCCCGCTGGGAAGTTTTCAGGGCGTCTTCGGTGCTGTGAGCGCGCCGCAACTCGGTGCCGTCGCCATCAAGGCTGCCGTCGGGCGCGCCGGCATCGATCCCGCGCTGGTCGAAGAAGTGGTCTTCGGCTGCGTCCTGCCGGCAGGTCTCGGCCAGGCGCCGGTTCGTCAGGCAGCCCTGCTCGCCGGGCTGCCGCTGTCGACCGGCTGCGCCATGGTCAGCAAGGTCTGCGGCTCCGGCATGAAAGCCACCATGGTCGGTCACGACAGCATTGTCGCCGGTTCCTGCGGTGTCCTGGTGGTCGGCGGCATGGAGTCGATGACCAATGCCCCCTACCTGCTGCCCAAGGCGCGCGGCGGCTATCGCCTCGGCCACGGCCAGATCATCGACCACATGTTCATGGACGGACTGGAGGATGCCTACTCCGCGGAGAACCGCGGCCGCCTGATGGGCACCTTCGCCGAAGACTGCGCCGGCAACTACAATTTCAGCCGCGCCGCGCAGGATGAATTCGCCATCCGTTCGACCCAACGCGCCAAGCAGGCCAGCGACGACGGCAGCTTTGCCTGGGAGATCGCCCCGGTCACCGTTGCCGGACGCAAGGGCGATACCGTGATCGACAAGGATGAAGGCCCGTTCGCGGTCAACATCGAAAAGATCCCGACCCTGAAGCCGGCGTTCCGCAAGGATGGCACCGTGACCCCGGCGAACTCGTCGTCGATTTCCGACGGTGCCGCCGCCATGGTGCTGATGCGCGCCTCGCAGGCCGAAAGGCTGGGGTTGAGTCCGCTCGCCCGCATCGTCGCTCACACCACCCATGCCCATGCGCCGGCGCTGTTCCCGACCGCGCCGGTCGGCGCCATGCAGAAATTGTTCGCAAAAACCGGGTGGACCGCGGAAGGCGTCGACCTCTACGAGATCAACGAGGCCTTCGCCGTCGTCACGATGGCCGCCTTGTACGACCTCAAGCTGCCGCCCGAGAAGGTCAACCTCCACGGCGGCGCCTGTGCGCTGGGCCATCCGATCGGCGCATCGGGCGCCCGCATTCTGGTGACCCTGCTCGGTGCGCTGAAAAAGACCGGCGGCAAGCGCGGCGTCGCCAGCCTGTGCATCGGCGGCGGTGAGGCGACGGCGCTCGCGGTGGAAATGCTGTAAGTGCCGCAGCCGGTCGGGTCGCTGACCTACCTCAAGCTGATCGGCGCCATGTTCATGTGGGGCGGAACCTGGATCGCGGGCCGCGTCGTGGCGCAGGAACTGACCGCGCCGCTGGGCGTCCCCGCCATCCGCTTCCTGCTCGCCGGGCTGGTGCTGGCAGGCTTTGCGCTGGTGACCGAGGGACGGATTCCGCGCCCGCAGACGGGCAGCGAATGGGGAATCGTCAGCGGCCTGGCGATGACCGGCATCTTCCTCTACGCGCTCTGCTTCTTCTACGGCCTCAAGCACATCAATGCCGGGCGCGGCGCGCTGGTCGTCGCCCTCACCCCGGTTATCGTCGTGCTGGCCGCATGGTTTCTCGGCCGAGAGCGGATGACTCCGCTCAAGCTGACCGGCGTCGTCATCGCCATGGCCGGTTGCCTGACGGTCATCGGCAGCGGTAATCCGCTGGCCCTGCTGCATGGCGCGGTCGGCATCGGCGAGTGGCTCATTCTCGGCTGCGCGCTATGCTGGACCGCCTACACCTTCATCGGCCGGCGCGCGACCAAGACACTGTCGCCTCTGGCAGCGACCCTGTGGGCCAGCCTGATCGGCGCCGCGCTGATCGGAGCGACAGCGCTGCTGCAGGGCGGCAGCGAAATCACCGCCTGGTCCTGGCGGGTGTGGACCAGCGTCGTCTTTCTGGCGGTCGGCGGTACCGCCCTCGCCTTCACCTGGTTTGCCGATGGCGTCAGGCGCCTCGGCGCCGCCAAGGCATCCGCTTTCGTCAACCTCGTCCCGGTGTTCGCCGTCCTGCAGGCAGCCATCCTGCTCGACGAACGCCTCGGGTTGTCCGTGCTCGGCGGTGGCCTGCTGGTCATCGCCGGCGTCTGGATGACCGCCAACCTTTCGGAGAAAACAGCATGATTCTGACCCAGGAACAGGAAATGATCCGCGACTCCATGCGCGCCTTCGCGCAGGAACGCCTGGCCCCCTTCGCCGGCGAGTGGGATCGCAATCACACCTTCCCGGCCGAAGCCCTGAAGGAACTCGGCGCGCTTGGCGCGCTCGGCATGGTCGTGCCCGAGGAATGGGACGGCGCCGGCATGGACTACCTGTCGCTGGTCCTGACCCTCGAGGAAATCGCCGCCGGCGACGGCGCCACGTCGACCATCGTCAGCGTCCAGAACTCGCTGGCCTGCGGCATCACGATGAAGTACGGCAGCGCCGAGCAGAAGGAAACCTGGCTCAAGCCGCTGGCGCGGGGCGACAGTCTCGGCTGCTTCTGCCTGACCGAGCCGCACACCGGCTCCGACGCTTCGTCGATCACCACCCGCGCCGACCGCGACGGCGATCATTTCGTCATCAACGGCGTCAAGCAGTTCATCACCACCGGCAAGTACGCCGATGTCGCGATCGTCTTCGCGGTCACCGACAAGGCCGCCGGCAAGAAGGGCATTTCCTGCTTTCTGGTGCCGACCGCGACGCCGGGCTACATCGTCGCCCGCATCGAGGAAAAGATGGGCCAGCACGCCTCCGATACCGCGCAGATCCTGTTCGAGAACTGCCGCGTGCCGGCCGCCGCCCTGCTCGGCAAGGAGGGCGACGGCTACCGGATCGCCTTGTCCAATCTCGAGGCCGGGCGCATCGGCATCGCCGCCCAGTCGGTCGGCATGGCGCGCGCCGCTTTCGAGGCGGCTGTGCGCTATGCCAGGGAACGCACCACCTTCGGCGTGCCCATTATCGACCACCAGGCCGTCAATTTCCGCCTCGCCGACATGGCCACCCAACTCGATGCCGCCCGCCTGATGGTCTGGCGCGCCGCCGCCCTGAAGGATGCCGGCCGCCCCTGCCTGACCGAAGCGTCGATGGCCAAGATGTTCGCATCCGAGATGGCCGAGAAGGTCTGCTCCGACGCCATCCAGATTCATGGCGGCTACGGCTATGTCAGCGATTTCCCGGTCGAGCGCATCTACCGCGACGTGCGCGTCTGCCAGATCTACGAAGGCGCCAACGACATCCAGCGGCTGGTCATCGGCCGCGCCGTGGCCGCTGGCTAAGGCAAGCATTCACAGGAAAGCAATGGCCATACCAAACGGCAGCAGCAAGCCAACCTTCGAAGCGCGTCTTTACCGATTCGGGAAACTGAGCGACCTTGTCAGATCGAAACCACGCGTCTTTACAGTCGAGGAACGTGAGGTAGCCCGGCACGAAATCCAAAGTTATTTGCGTTCACCGCAAGGCAGCAACAACCGCGAACACATCGCAATCATGGCGGCAAGTTCAACGCCCCGGCAAGACCGACAGCAGACCGAGATGCTCAACGAAGGGATCGAAATCGCGGTCGCTGTAGAGCAAGGTGTGACGATTTTCGATGCAACTCGTCGCAATCAGCGTGTCGA
>DAOMFF010000094.1:0-5768 GCA_035429665.1 Azonexus sp. | reverse complement strand
GGCATCCGCGCCGCCATCGACGAGGCCTTGCGTTGCAAGGCGACGGGCGAGGCCAAGACCATATTGTTCAACCTCACCGGCCATGGCCACTTCGACATGGCCTCCTACGACCGCTATCTGTCCGGCAAGCTGGAAGACTACGACTACCCGGCCGAGGCCATCGCCGAATCGCTCAAGCATCTGCCCAAGGTCGGCTGAGCACTTGAGAGTCATTGTCTTCCTGCTGATTCTCGCCAACCTGCTGCTCTATGCGTTTGCCGGCGGGTATTTCGGCCAGCCCGAAAATCCCGATAGCGGGCGTGTCGCGCGGCAGTTGGCGGTCGATCGAATGCGTATTGTCGGGTATGGCCAGAAGCCCCCGGCGAAGGGCAATGGCGAAAGGCAGTCGGCTGAAGCGGCGCGTGCCGAGCCCGATGAATTATGTCTGCTCTGGGATCATCTGCCGGCCGCCGACGCCGATCGGCTGGCGTCGACGCTGGCGGAGAAGTTCACCGGCATCCGCGTCGAACGCCGCGCCGTGGCTGCCGAGGGGGCCGGCACGTGGGTGATGGTGCCGCCTCAGGGCAGCAAGGCCGAGGCGGAGCGGAAGATCTCCGAGTTGAAGGAACTCGGCGTCAAGGACCTGCTCATCATCCAGGAAGCCGGGCCCAACCAGTTTGCCATTTCGCTGGGGGTTTTCTCGAGCGAGAAAGGCGGGCAGGAGCGTCTTGCCGAACTAAGGGCCAAGGGGGTCAGGACGGCCAGGCTGATGCCGCGTCCGGGCAAGGAAAGCCGGTTTCAGGTCGAGGCGCGCGGGCCGTTGGTGAAGAAGGTGGAGGTCCAGGACTTCGCTGCGGGTATCGTCGCGAAAGCAACGGCGCAGAACTGCAGGTGAGCAATTTCGTCGTTGGACTGACCGGGGGAATCGGCAGCGGCAAGAGCGCCGCCACCGATTGCTTCGCCGCCCATGGCATCGGCGTCGTCGATACCGATGCCATCGCCCACGAACTGACCGCCGCCGACGGGGCCGCGATGCCGGCGTTGCGCGCCGAGTTCGGTTGGGAGGTTGCGGCGGCCGACGGCGCCCTCGATCGGAGCCGGATGCGCCGGCTGGCCTTCGCCGATCCGGCGGTCCGGTGGCGGCTGGAGGGAATCCTACACCCGATGATTCGCGAACTTGCCGGCGAACGCTGTCGCCAGGCCGTTTCGCCCTACGTGATTCTGGCCGTGCCGCTTCTGGTCGAGTCCGGAACCTATCGTCAGCGCTGCGACCGCGTTGTCGTGGTCGACTGCCCGGAAAGCCTGCAAATCAGCCGGGTCATGGCGCGCAACGGGCTTGGCGAGACGGAAGTCCGCGCCATCCTGGCCACTCAGGCGTCGCGAGACCAGCGTCTGGCGGCGGCTGACGACGTACTCGCGAACGACGGCGATCTCGCCGCGCTCAAGTTGCAGATCGCCGGTCTGCACCAGCGATATCTCCGCATGACGGCGCAGAAAGCTAAAGCAAAGTGTTGAGATTTGCCTGCAAATGGCTCAGAATTAGGGCAATTTTTCGTTCTTCAAAGCCCAAAACCGCGTGATCACCTACGAATATCCCTTCAACGAGCGCATCCGCACGCTGCTGCGGCTCGAGGATCTATTCGAAAAGACGGCGTACTTCGCCGAGAGCGACGGGCAACTGGAACATCATACGGCGCTCGTAACGCTGTTCGAAATTCTCGAAACGGCGGGTCGTGCCGACCTCAAGATGGACCTCATCCAGGAACTCGAGCGCCAGCGCCAGACCCTGCTGGCTTTTCGCAACAATCCGGAAATTTCCGAAGAGGCGCTCTCGGGCGCGCTCTACGAGATCGAGGCTTCTTCGGCCGCGCTGCTTGCCATGGCAGGCAAAATTGGCCAGTACCTGCGCGACAATGACTGGCTGATGAGCATCAAGAGCCGCGCCGCGATCCCCGGCGGCGTCTGCGAGTTCGATCTGCCTTCCTATCACTGGTGGTTGCACCGGGCGCCAGGAATCAGGCGCGACGCAATCTCCGAGTGGACCAGGCCCTTGTTGCCGCTGCGCGACGCGGCAGCGATCGTGTTGCGCCTGCTGCGCTCGAGCGGGCGGCCGAAGCAGCACACGGCGGTCAGCGGCCAGTTCCAGCTCAATTTGGGCGGTACGGCGGCGCAGATGGTGCGCGTCGAGGTTGGCGTCGAGCAGCCGGCCGTTCCCGAGGTCAGCGCCAACAAGTATTTCCTCAACATCCGCTTCACCAACCCGCCGGCCAACGAACTCAAGGCCAAGGTGGCCGAGCGCGACGTGCCCTTCGCGCTGACCTTCTGCAATCTCTGATGGCTGTCCGCAAGGTGCGCTGCCCGCAATGCGGCGGCGAGTCGCTCTGGGCGCCGGAAAACCCGTGGCGACCCTTCTGTTCCGAACGCTGCAAGCAGATCGACCTCGGCTGCTGGGCATCCGAATCCTACCGGATTCCGGTTCACGACGAGAAGAACGAACCGGGCAGCGAGGTGACCGACGCCGCTGCCGGCGCCTGACTCGCCGGCGCTACCAGCCGCGCATGAGTGCGATGCCGTGCGCACCGTGCTCCTGAGCGGCGGCGAGCATCGCGTTTTTCATCCCGCCGAGCGCGAACACCGGTAGCGGAGTGCCGGTGATCAGCCGCGCAAACTCGGCCCAGCCGAGACCAGTTGCTTCGGGGTGTGTCGGCGTCGGCAGCACCGGGCCGAGCAGCGTGTAGTCGAGGCCCAGTTCGGCAGCGCGGCGCAGTTCGTCGGCGCCATGGCAGGAGGCGCCGACCCAGTCGAAGTCCGGTCGCTGCATGCACGCCGCGAGTCCCGCCGCCGACAGGTGCAGGCCGTCGGCGCCGATGCGCCGGGCGATGTCTTCGTCGTCGTTGATCAGTACCAGCGCGCCGTGCTGCCCGGCGATACGCCTGACCGCTTCGGCAAACCACAGGCGCTGGGCGAAGGGCCAGCCCTTGTCACGCACCTGGATTAGCCGCAGGCCCTTGTCCAGAGCTTCTTCCAGCCGCTCGAGCTGGCGCTCGACGCCCTCGCTCTCGCCCATCGTGATCGCCATCGCCGTCGGCAGCGCCAGCGCCTTGAGGATAGGCGCATTGGCCGGCAGGATCGGCGTCACGCTGGCGGATTTGCCGCATTTCTGCCAGTCGACCGCGTCATGTTCGAGCGGGGCGCCGATGCCGATTTCGCCGTCCCAGGCGGTGACGCGCCAGAAGTTGAGGCGCACGGTCGCGTGTGGGTAGGTGAACACGCGGGTCAGCCAGGGGGAGCAGGCGCTGACCGAAATGCCGAGTTCCTCGCGTAACTCGCGGACCAGTGCCGCGCGCACGGTTTCGCCGGGCTCGACCTTGCCGCCGGGGAACTCCCAGTAGCCCGCGTAAACCTTGCCCTGCGGGCGCTGGGCGAGGAGAAACTCGCTGCCGTCCGCGCGCAACATGACGGCAGCGGCAACCTCGATGACCTCGCTCACTTCGACCTTTTCCGCGCGGACTTCTCATGGCCGGCGAGGTCCCGGGCGAACTGCCAGGCGACGCGGCCGCTGCGTGACCCGCGGCCGAGCGCCCAATTCAACGCGTCGCGCTCACAACCAGCGATCTTCGCCGCGCCGACCCCGAAGTGGTGCAGCCAGTGCCTGACGATGTCCAGGTAGTCGTCCTGGCTGAACGGATAGAACGAAATCCACAGGCCGAAGCGCTCGGAGAGCGAAATCTTCTCCTCGATCGCCTCGCCCGGATGAATCTCGTCATCGACGCGCCTGGTATCGAGGTTTTCGGCGAAATACTCGGGCATCAGGTGGCGGCGGTTCGACGTCGCGTAGATCAGAACGTTGTCCGGCGGTGCGGCGATCGACCCGTCGAGGATCGACTTGAGCGCCTTGTACGCCGATTCGCCGGCTTCGAACGACAGGTCGTCGCAGAAGATGATGAAGCGCTCGGGGCGCCCTTCGAGCAGATCGACGATATCCGGGAGGTCGACCAGCTCGTCCTTGTCGACTTCGATCAGGCGCAGCCCCTTGCCCGAAAACTCGTTGAGCACGGCCTTGACCAGCGACGATTTGCCCGAGCCGCGCGTGCCGGTGAGCAGCACGTTGTTGGCCGGCTGGCCGGCGACGAACTGGTGCGTGTTGGCAACGATCCGGGCCTTCTGGTCGTCGATGTTGCTGAGGTCGGCGAGGCGGATCGGGTGCGGATGGCGCATCGCCTGCAACCAGCCGCGCCCGTTGCGCGTGCGCCAGCGCAAGGCGATGGCGGTCTCCCAGTCGGGTGGCGGAACTGCCGGCGGGAGGCTGGCTTCGATCTGGCCGAGGACGGCTTCGGCGCGGCTGAGCAGGCGTTCGAGTTGCGGGATGTCGGGCATGGTGGCGGTTATACTTCGCGGCGAATCTGCGAACTCTAACGAAAGCCATGGGAAAAATCCAAGCTGCAGCACTTGTTGCCTCTTTATTTCTCGCCGCTTGCACGGGCATGCCGCCCGGCGAAACGCCTGCGGACTGCAAACCGTGTCCCGCCAGTCCGGCTCGCCCGCCTGCGGCGTCGACCTCGATCGCGCCGCGTCCGGCGCCAGCTCCGACCCCGCCGCCAGGGGGGGGCTTCCCGCGCACGCTGCAGCCGGCGAAGTGGGCCGATCTTCCCGGCTGGAACGACGATGATCAAGCTGCCGCCTGGCCCGCCTTCATCGCGAGTTGCCGTGGCGTCGCCAGCAAGCCGCACGGGCCGGGCTGGAAGCGCGTCTGCGATCTGGCGCGGGCCGCCGACGGCAAGCCGGGCCATGATCCGCGGCGCTTCTTCGAGAGTCAGCTCAAGCCCTATGCGATCCAGACGGCCGACGGCAGCGGGACGGGGCTCGTCACCGGCTACTACGAACCGCTGTTGCGCGGCAGCCGGATGCGCGCCAAGGGCTATGAGCAGCCGGTGCGCGGCGTGCCGGACGATCTGCTGACCATCGATCTCGGGACCGTCTTTCCGGAACTGAAGGACAAGCGGGTGCGCGGCCGGCTCGAAGGCAACAAGGTCGTGCCCTACTGGTCGCGCGCCGAGATCGCCGCGCGTGGCGACAAGGTGCCGGCGCGGACGCTGCTCTACGTCGATGATGCCGTCGAACTGTTCTTCCTGCAGGTGCAGGGTTCCGGGCGGGTCAAGCTGGCGGACGGCACGACGATCCGCCTCAACTACGCCGACCAGAACGGCTATCCCTATCAATCCATCGGTCGCGTGCTGGTCGACCGCGGCGAACTGAAGCTGGAGGAGGCCTCGATGCAGGGCATCCAGGCGTGGGCGCGGGCCAACCCCGGGCGTCTTGACGAACTGCTCAACAGCAACCCGAGCTACGTCTTTTTCCGCGAAGCGCCAAACAGCAATGGCGGCCCGGTCGGCGCCCTGGGCGTTCCGCTGACCGCCGAGCGCAGCATCGCCGTCGACCCGCGCTCGGTGCCGCTGGGCGCGCCGGTATTCCTGGCGACGACGCGCCCGAATTCGCCGAAACCCCTCAATCGCCTGGTGCTGGCACAGGACACCGGCAGCGCGATCACTGGCGCGGTGCGCGCCGATTTCTTCTGGGGTTTCGGCAAGGAAGCCGGTGAGCAGGCGGGAAGGATGAAACAATCCGGGCGAATGTGGGTTCTGCTGCCGCCCGAGGCAGCCGCGAAATAGCAGAATTCGCACCATTGCGTGGCGCGATGGTCAGACGGCGCACCAATACGGTGCGCATCGGGCCTTCAATCGGGACGCAATGCACTGATTTGTAACAGGATTTGCGCACTGGAATGGTGC
>DAOMFF010000093.1:0-5775 GCA_035429665.1 Azonexus sp. | reverse complement strand
GCGCCGCCGACATGAACTTGCGCCCGCCCGAAACTTCGTCGAACTGCACCAGGATTGATTTGGTGTCGGGATCGGCAGCCAGCCAGTCGAGCACGTCGGCCAGATCGACATCGAGGCCGGCACCGAGGTGAAGCACCGTCGAGAAGCCGATTCCCTTGCTGGCGGCGCGATCGAGGACGGCTGCCGTCACCGCCGTCGACTGTGCAACCAGGGCAATCTTGCCCGGCGAGATCGCAACGGGGGCGGCGCTGGCGTTAAGCCCTATGGCGGGCACGACGAGACCGCCACTTCCCGGCCCGAGAACACGCATCAGATGCGGTCGGGCCGCTTCGAGAATGGCCTGGCGCGCCTTCGCGATCGCGCCGCTGTCGATCTTGTGCCACATCCACGGCCCGACGATCACCGCGCGCGTCCCACGGGCGCCGAGTTGCGAGATGATCGACGGCACCCGGTCCAGTGAAGCACAGATAATCGCCAGATCGGGCACCACATCCAGTTCGCCAACGCGTACATCGTCGCCCATGTGGAACAGCGAGCGCTTCCTTGCGCCGACCGACACGACCGGACCGCTGAATCCGCCAGCCGCGAGATTGGCCAGGACGACCTCGGCGTAGCGGCTCGGTTCGTCGGGTTCGGCAACTACCGCCACCGAGGCGGGGTGAAAGAGAAATTCGAGGTTGCGGACTGTCATGATTGCCTACGATCGTCGATCTCGCGGTCGTTCTGCTCGGCACTTTCCGTTGAGGCCCTGCGTGCTCGGGCGGGACAAGGCATCAGTGTGCCACGTCTGCCACCATCTCCCCAAACCTTTCTCCTTCGTCCCGTGCGCGCTTGCTCCAAACGGCCTTCGGGGTCGGTCAGGAGCCCTCGCCTCGACGCCAGAATCAATTGTCCTCGTTTGCCGCGGTCGACCGCCGCAAATGGCACATTTCGCTCAGGGCTTGTCGAGCCAGAACAGCGCGGTGATCGTCTTGGCATCGGTGATCCGGCCATCCCAGACGGCGGCCCTGGCCTCTGCCGGCGTCAGTTCGAGCACTTCAAGAAATTCGTTGTGGTCAAGCTGTTTTTCCGCGGCGCGATGCAGTTCGCGCGCGGCAAAGATCTCGATCCGCTCGTCCGAGTAGCCGATGCAGGGATGCATGACGCCGACGTACTCCCAGTCGCTCGCGACATGACCGGTTTCTTCCAGCAGTTCGCGGCGCGCGGTGTCGAGAATGGCCTCGCCCGGGTCGATCTTGCCTGCCGGCAATTCAAGGAATACGCGGCGCAAGGGGTAGCGGAACTGCCTTTCGAACAACAGCTTGCCGTTGTCGAGAAAGGCGAGAACGACGACTGCGCCGGGATGAACGATGTACTCGCGCACGGTCTGCTTGCCGTTGGGCAGCCGCACCATGTCCTTGCGCACGTCGAGCAGAACGCCCTTGAACACGTTCTCACTGGATATCTCGGATTCGACGAGGTGGGTATCGTGACTCATTTCAGGTTCCGGAAATGAAAACGCCCCGGATTTCGGGGCGCTTGCCGTACGTCGCCGGAACGATCAGAGCGAGCGCAGCAGGGCATAGGCGCAGAGCGACATGAGCATCTGCGGGAAAATGCCGAGCAGCGCGACGGCGAGACCGTTGGCGGAGATCAGGATGCGCATATCCATGCCGGCGGTCAGTGGCGAAGCATCGGCCGGCGGGTCGAAGTACATCATCTTGACGACGCGCAGGTAGTAGAAGGCGCCGATCAGCGAAAAGAGGACCGCGACGACGGCCAGCCAAATATAGCCGGCGGCGACAACCGCCTGGAGAACCGAGAACTTGGCGAAGAAACCGACGAAAAACGGGATGCCAGCCATCGAAAACATCATCATCAGCATGATGCCGGCAAACCACGGACTGCGCTTGTTGAGGCCCTTGTAGTCGTCGAGGTCCTCGGCTTCGAAACCAGCGCGTGCCATCAGCAGGATCATGCCGAAGGTGCCGGTCGTCATGACCACGTAGGCCAGTACATAGAACATCGCCGAACTGTAGGCATTGAGCGCATAGCGGGCGTCACCGCCAACGACCCCGGTGACAACGCCGAGCAGCATGAAGCCCATGTGCGAGATGGCCGAATACGCCAGCATGCGCTTGAGGTTGGTCTGGGCGATGGCGGCAAGATTGCCGATCGCCATCGACAGCACCGAGAGGATGACCAGCATCGCCTGCCAGTCCTGAGCCATGGTGATCAGGCCATTGACCAGCAGGCGCATGACGATCGCGAAGGCCGCCAGCTTCGGCGCGGAACCGATGAACAGGGTGACAGAGGTCGGGGCGCCATGGTAGACGTCGGGGATCCACATGTGGAACGGAACGACACCCAGCTTGAAAGCGAGACCGGAAACCAGGAAGACCAAGCCGAACGCCAGGACGCCCGTGTTGACACCACCGCCGTAGAGGCGCTCGGCGATACCGGTGATTTCTAGGGTCCCGGTCGCGCCGTAAATCATCGACATGCCGTAGAGCAGCAGGCCGGAAGCCAGCGCGCCGAGGACGAAGTACTTCATCGCGGCTTCGGTCGAGACCACCGAGTCGCGGTTCATGGCGACCATGGCGTACAGCGAGAGCGAAAGCAGTTCAAGGCCGAGATAGATCGTCACGAAATGATTGGCGGAGATCATCACCATCATGCCGAGCGTCGCAAATAACGCCAGCACGTAGTATTCGCCCTTGTTCATCACGTCGCGGTCGAGCACGTAGGCGCGCGAGTAGAACAGCACCACGATCACCGTCATGTAAAGGAACAGTTTCAGGAGGTCCGCCATCAGGTCATCGACGAACATGTTGCTGAACGTGTAAACTACATCCCCGGTACTGGTGAACAACTGGATCGCCGCACACCCGAGGAGGGTAAGCTGGGCGAGTACGAAGGTAATCGTGCGCCGGTTGTCCTTGACCGTCAGATCGACAAGGAGGATGACCATCGCCATGAACGCCAGGAAGAGTTCCGGGGCGGCGGGCAGGAGATCGGGGACAAGGAAATTGTCGAACATGTCGGCTACCGGTTATTGAATCTTGCTGATGGCGACGTGACGCAGCAGGTCGTTGACCGAGGCGTGCATGACTTCGGTGAAGGGCTGCGGGTACACGCCCATCCACAGGGTACAGAGGGCCAGCGCGCCGAGGATGGCGAACTCGCGCTTGTTGATGTCGGTCAGTTCGGCCACGTGATGATTGGCGACATCGCCGAAGATCACCCGCTTGTACATCCACAGGGTGTAGGCGGCGCCGATGACCATCGAAGAGGCGGCGGCGAACGCCACCCAGAAGTTGAACTTGACGGCGCCGAGGATGACCATGAATTCGCCGACGAATCCCGAAGTGGCCGGGAGGCCGGCATTGGCCATCGAAAACAGCATGAACAGCGCGGCGAACTTGGGCATGGTGTTGACGACGCCACCATAATCGGCGATCTGCCGGCTGTGCACGCGGTCGTACATGACGCCGATACAGAAGAACATGGCGCCGGAGACGAAGCCATGCGACACCATCTGCACCAGCGCGCCTTCGATGCCCATGGCGCTGAACATGAAGAAGCCCAGCGTCACGAAGCCCATGTGGGCGATTGACGAGTAGGCCACCAGTTTCTTCATATCGGCCTGAACCAGCGCCACAAAGCCGATATACACCACGGCGATCAGCGACAAGGCAACCACGAGGCCGGACAGTTCATGTGAAGCATCGGGAGCGATCGGCAGCGAGAAACGCAGAAAGCCGTACGCGCCGAGCTTCAGGGCAATGGCCGCCAGCACGATGGAGCCGCCGGTCGGCGCCTCGACGTGGGCATCCGGCAACCAGGTATGGACCGGCCACATCGGCACCTTGACCGCGAACGCGATCAGGAAAGCCAGGAACAGCCAGATCTGCGCACCGAGCGCGAGCGGCAACTGGTGCCATTCGAGGATCGAGAAGCTGCCGTTGGACTGGATGAACAGGTAAATCAGCGCCAGCAGGAACAGCAGCGAACCGAAGAGCGTGTAGAGGAAGAACTTGAACGCCGCATAGACGCGGTTCGGGCCGCCCCAGACGCCGATGATCAGGTACAGTGGAATCAGCGAGGCTTCGAAGAAGACGTAGAAAAGCACGCCGTCGAGCGAGGTGAAAATGCCGTTCATCAGGCCTGACATGATCAGGAAGGCGGCGTTGTATTGAGCTACCTTCTCCTTGATCACTTCCCAGCCGGCAGCGACGACGATGACGGTGATGAAGGCGTTCAGAATGACCAAAAGCATCGAGATACCGTCAACACCGAGGTGGTAGTTGACGTTGAAGCGCGGAATCCAGGTCTTCACCTCGAGGAACTGCATGCCGCCGTAGGCAACATCGAACCCCGTCCACAGCGGGATGGTCACCAGGAAGCCGGCGATCGCGCCAAACAGGGCAAGCATCCGCGCCAGCGGGGCATTGCGGTCAGATCCGGTGGCGAGCACCACCAGACCGGCAATGATCGGAATCCAGATGGCGAGAGATAGCAGCGGGTAAGTCGACATGTTATTCCTTGCTTTTCTGCGAACGGTTCACGCTAATGCGAGCCTCTGTTTTCATGTATTTAGGCGCGGTTGAGCCAAAGGGTCATCAGGACAAAGACACCGATGATCATGGTGAAGGCGTAGTGATAGACGTAACCGGTCTGCAACGTCCGCGTTACCGCCGCGATCATTGAAACGAGCCGGGCCGAGCCGTCCACGATGACGCCATCAATCACGGCAACGTCGCCGCCACGCCAGAAGGCCTTGCCGAGCAAACGCGCTCCGCCACCGAAGACCGCTTCGTTGAACTTGTCGAAGTAGTACTTGTTGTCGAGCAGCGTGTAGATCGCCGAGAATCGCCGCTGGATGGCTGCGGGGATGTCGGGACGCTTCATGTAGAAGAACCAGGACAGCACGACACCGGCAAGGGCGAGGACGAAGGGGAGCGAGGTCAGCGCATGGATACCCATCGCGGCTGCTCCGTGGAAGTGCTCAGCGAGGTGGGCCATCGCAGGATGGGCGTTGGCGTCGATGAAGATCACCGGAATGTTGCCGGTGCCGGGGATCGCCATCTTGAAGAAATCGCCGAAGACCATCGGCCCGATGGCGATGTAACCGATCACCAGCGACGGAATCGCCAGCAACACCAGCGGCAAGGTCACCACCCACGGCGTCTCGTGCGGCTTCTGGCCCGGCGCAAGGCCATGATGGTGATCGGCGGTGGCCTCTTCGTCGTCATGATCACCATGGTGATCATGGTGCTCGTCGTGCGCGGACTTGCCGAAACGCTCTTCCCCATGGAACACCAGGAAGTACATGCGGAAGGAATAGAAGGCGGTGACGAAGACACCGGCCATGACGGCGAAGTATGCAAACCCGGCGCCCGGAATGTGCGACAGGGCAACGGCTTCGATGATCGAATCCTTCGAATAGAAGCCCGACAGGAAAGGCGTGCCGATCAGTGCCAGCGAACCGACCAGCGAGGTGATCCAGGTGATCGGCATGTACTTGCGCAAGCCACCCATGTTGCGAATGTCCTGGTCGTGATGCATGCCGATGATCACCGAACCGGCGGCGAGGAAGAGCAGCGCCTTGAAGAAAGCGTGCGTCATCAGGTGGAAGATCGCCACCGAGTAGGCCGAGGCGCCGAGCGCAACGGTCATGTAGCCGAGCTGCGACAGCGTCGAGTAGGCGACGACGCGCTTGATGTCGTTCTGGATGATGCCGAGGAAGCCCATGAACAGCGCCGTGATGGCACCGATGACGATGACGAAGGACAG
>DAOMFF010000092.1:2909-5780 GCA_035429665.1 Azonexus sp. | reverse complement strand
GTCATTCCGAAGCGAAACCGGCTGCCATTTTATAGAATCCGCTCATCACCTGTCAGGAGTTGCGAATGAATCCCCTGCGCGTCTATGCGATCGACGGCATCGTCCCCGTGGTCGACCCCACGGCCTTCGTTCACCCGAGCGCCGTGCTGATCGGCGACGTCATCGTCGGCCCCGGCTGCTACGTCGGCCCCTGCGCCAGCCTGCGCGGCGACTTCGGCCGGCTGATCCTCGAGCGTGGCGCCAACCTGCAGGACACCTGCGTCATGCACGGCTTTCCCGGCACCGATACCATTGTCGGCGAGGACGGGCACATCGGCCACGGCGCCGTCCTGCACGGTTGCCAGGTCCGCAGAAACGCGCTGGTCGGCATGAATGCGGTGATCATGGACAACGCCGTGATCGGCGAATCAGCCGTCGTCGCCGCCTGCGCCTTCGTCAAGGCCGGCGTCGAAATCCCCCCGCGCAGCCTCGCCGCCGGCATGCCGGCCAGGGTCATCCGCCCCCTCGCGGACGACGAGATCGCCTGGAAGGTCGACGGCACCCACACTTACCAGGACCTCACCCGCCGCTGCCTGGCGACGATGGTCGAGTGCGACCCGCTCGAAGCGGTCGAACCCGGGCGCCCGCGCATCCACATGCCGGACGTGATTCCGCTGGTGGAACTGAAGAAGCGCGGCGACTGAGCGCCAGGCCATGATTGACCGGCGTCGCGGCAGGCGGCACACTCCATCCGTCTGCCGCGCCGGCCAAGCCCGCCGGATGGCGGACAAGAACCCGGCTCACCATGTCCAGCGTCTTCCTCTTCAAGAACCTTCTCGGCACGCTTCTGCTCCCGCCGACCAATGGCCTGCTGCTGCTCCTGGTCGCGGCCCTTTTCCGGCGGCGGCGGTGGGCATTCGGCCTGGCGCTGATCGGCGGCACGCTGCTGTTTCTGCAGAGCCTGCCGATTGTCGCCAACAATCTGATTGGCACCCTGGAAGCGCGGGCCGGCGGCGTGTTCGTCTCCGCCCAGGGAGCCCAGGCGATCGTGGTGCTCGGCAGCGGCCTCAGGCGTGACGCGCCCGAATACGGCAGCGATACCGTCAATGAACGCAGCCTCGTCCGCCTGCGTTACGGCGCCACCCTCGCGCGCCAGCTGCAGCTTCCCGTCCTGATCGCCGGCGGCGTTCCGCCGCTAGCCAGCCGCGCGGAAGCCGATGTGATGGCGGCGATTGCGGAAAGGGAATTCGGGGTCGCGGTCCGCTGGAGGGAAAGTGAATCCAGGGACACGGCGGATAACGCCAGGATGTCCGCACGGATTCTCAAGGCGGCCGGCATCCGGCGTGTCGTGCTGGTCACCCAGGCTTTCCACATACCCCGCGCCCGGCAGCTTTTCGAAGCCGCCGGCCTCGAAGTCATCCCGGCCCCGACCGACTTCAAGGGCCCAGGCGAGGGGCCACTTGAGGTCTTCGACGTCCTGCCACAAGCGAGGGCGATCCAGACCTCCTACTATGCCCTGCACGAATGGCTGGGGCTGGCCTGGATGTCCCTGGCAGCGACCCTGAAACCCGCCTGAGGCGGACCGCAATCCAATCGTGCTCAGCCGGGGGCAAAGTTCAGCCGGTGGCTTTCCTGAATCCGGTCGCGCCAGTCGTCCGCCAGCCCCGCTGCCGCCGCGAACTCCGGCCAGCGCCGCACGGC
Organism: Azonexus sp.; assembly: GCA_035429665.1. Classification (GTDB taxonomy): domain Bacteria; phylum Pseudomonadota; class Gammaproteobacteria; order Burkholderiales; family Rhodocyclaceae; genus Azonexus. The sequence goes on along the minus strand of DAOMFF010000092.1, from coordinate 4,100 downwards.
CGTCGCCACCTCTTCGACGATGGTTTCGGCGCGGCCGCGCTTCATCAGCGCGGACCTGGCACATGTCCGGAAATCCTCCAGCGTGAAGCCGTCGCGCTTTCCATTCACCGTCATCTGGTGGGTGGAAGTCCACGCGCCCGACGGGTTGTAGCTGTAGGTCACGTCGAACGCCGGCGCCAGCGACCAGCGGCCCTGCCTGTCCATCAGGAAGGCGATGTTCTTGACATGGTCGTCCTGATTGCGGGCGACGATGTTGAAGACCATGCGCCGGAACTGCTCCTCGACCGCCGCCATCGGCAGGCCGAGCTGGCGGATCGTCAGCAGCGCCTGCTCGTAGGCATGGGCGCCGGCCTGATTGAAATCGAAATGCGCCAGCGCGCACAGCGACTGCATGTGCAGCTTTTCGCCGCCTGCCAGCCGGTCGAAGCGCCGGGTCATGAAGTGCCGGCGCCCGCCTTCCTCGAGCAAGCGGCACTCGGTCATCGCGATGCCCGCCGCCTTCGCCATCAGGTGGTAGGCGTACTCGATGGCGCCATATCCCTTCGGGTCCTCGAGTTCCTTGTCCCGGTTGCCGGCGACGCCGTCGAATTTCAGCAGCCAGTACTCGAACCCCTCGCCCGCCGCGATCTGCCCGGAACGCACCTCGTTCGTCTCGCGGTTCCACGCGATCACCGCCTTGGCCCGCGCGCCGCCGGCAGAGGTGCCGACCCTGAGAATGTCGTTCAACGCCTTCTCGCGCGCGGGTCCGGCAAAGGTTGCCTGCATTTCGTCGCGATGTGTCAGGACATCGGACGCCAGTCGCACCAGGGCATCGATCCTCACCCTGGTCGCGGTGCGCGGGCGCGGTCCCAGCACCGGCGCGAATTCGAGCGCCCCCATGCCGCGCGTGCCGGTGTAGCACAGGCGCTCGATGGCGCCGAAGCTCGCCGGCGTGCGTCCCTGCGTCGCCAGCCAGGCATCGATCAGGGCATTGCCAAACCTGTCCGGCAGCGAATCCGCCAGCAGCCCCGGCAGGCCGTGAAAGGTGTTGCGCGGCAGCGCGGGAAACTCATAGATGCGGTCGCTCAACGGCATCACCAGCGGCGAAAGCTCGATTCCGCTGGCGGCGAACCCGGGGTCGTACTGAAAGGCAGCATGGTCGCGTCCCTCCTCCATCGCGACCGCCCCGATGGTCCGCCCCCAGAGCCGGAC
>DAOMFF010000092.1:0-2809 GCA_035429665.1 Azonexus sp. | reverse complement strand
CCCGGCGCCGGTTCGATCTCCTTGTAGGTCGCGTTGCCCGGCTTCTTCGGCGCGGCGATCTTCCGGCCGCTGCGCTCGCCCAGCCATGCGGCCCAGTGCGGCCACCAGCTACCCTTCTGATCGACCGCCCCGGCCAGCCACTCGTCGGCGGTCAGCGCTTCGTCGGCGCCGTCATTCACCCAGTAGTTGCGACGGTTCTTCGACGCCGGATTGATCGAGCCGGCAATGTGGCCGCTGGCCGCCAGGGCGAAGGTGCTGGGGCCACCCAGTATTTTGCGCGACAGATACGCGGCATTCCACAGCACCAGATGATCCTCGCGCGCCGCCATGATGTACGACGGAACGTTGATCTTGCCCAGATCGATCTTCTCGCCCAGCATCACCAGTTTGCCCGGAACGCGCAGGTTGTTGGACAGATACATGTTGCGCAGGTACCAGGTGAAGCACGGCCCCGGCAGGTTCGTGCTGTCGGAATTCCAGTAGAGCAGGTCGAACGGCTTCGGTTTGTCGCCCTTCAGATAATTGCCGACGACGTACTGCCAGATCAGGTCGTTGGAACGCAGCGCCGAGAACACCGCCGCCAGATCGCGTCCGTGCATGACGCCGCCCTTGCCGATCTTGGTCTCGTAGGCGTGGACTCCTTCCTCGGTGACCAAAGTGCCGATTTCACCGGGCTCGGAATAGTCAAGCAGGGACGTCATCAGCGTCAGGCTTTCCACCGGATCTTCACCACGCGCCCTGAGCAGCGCCAGCGCCGAGCAGATCATCGGACCGCCGATGCAGAAGCCGAGAACGTTGGGCTTGGCCACGCCGCTGATCTCGCGCACGACGCGCAGTGCCGTCAGCGGACCCATCTCCAGGTAATCCTCCCAGGTGATCCTGGCCTGCTCCTCGGTGGCGCTGCGCCACGACACGAGAAAGACCGTGAAGCCCTGTTCGACGGCATAGGCGACAAACGAATTCTCCGGTTGCAGGTCCATCAGGTAAAACTTGTTGATGAACGGCGGGAAGATCAGCAGCGGCCGTTCCGCCACCTTGTCGGTGGTCGGGGTGTACTGGATTATCTGGATCAGTTCGTTTTCATAAATGACCGAGCCGGGCGTCGTCGCGATGTTCTTACCGATCTCGAAAGCCGCCTCGTCGGTCATCGAGATGCGGCCCTTCTGCAGATCCTCCAGCATGTTCTTGAGGCCGTTGGTGATGCTCTCGCCCTTGGTCTCGACCGCAGTCTTGATGAATTCCGGGTTGGTCGCGGCAAAGTTGGACGGCGCCATGGCCTCCACCAGCAACCGGGTCACGAACTGCATCCGCGTCTTGTTCGGCCCTTCCTCCATCGGCGCCGTCTCGGCGACCTTCGTCAGGAAGGCGGAATTGAGCAGGTAGGCCTGGCGCAGATAATCGAAGAACGGGTTTTCCGCCCACTCCGGGGCGCTGAAGCGACGATCACCCGGCTCCGGCTTGACCAGTGGCTCGGCCGCCTCGCCCGGCTTGCGCTGCAGCATCGACTGCCACAACTGGGCGTGCTGCGCGGCAAGTTCCTGCTGCATCCTGGCGAACGGCTCGAGATCGGGCATCGGCATCGCCGGCATCGCCGGGGGGCTGCCCGCTGCGGGCGACCCCGACTGCTGCTTGGTCAGAAAATCCATATAGGCCTTGGTCATCGACTGGCCGGCCTGCATCATCTGCTGAAAGACATCCTTGGTTTGATCTGGCGGAACGGACATGGGAATTGCCTCCTCATTGTGGTTATCGCGAAACGCGGGCGCATCATGATCCCGACCGGGGCTATTCTGCGGCAATTCGAGCGCTGCGCATAGAGGACCGATGGCGCTGCTCCCGAACCTTTACCCTGCCGGAGACGCGGACATCGCTCCCGTCGAAATCAGACGGCCACGAGGCCGCAAGACGTAGCTGCCGCGGTCGACCGACAATAATGGCCAAAATCGGCGGCAGCAGCCGAACGTCAGACCGCCTTCAATCAAGCTTGGTCGGGGCCACGGGCGACATGCCACAACGTGGCGCAAGGGAACGGACCGCAACCGGCCCGAGACTGACAACAAATCACCCAACCGCGAACTCGCGCACGGAATTCACTGCTTCGGCCACAGGATCATCTGCGTACAGCGAAACAGCGCCAGCTTGCGGCCGCTGGCCTCGTCGGTGACCACGGCATCCCAGACCTGCGTGGTCCGCCCCAGATGCTGCGCCATCGCCACGCAGGCGATGCTGCCGTCCCTGACCGTGCCCAGATGATTGCTCTTGAGTTCGATGGTGGTGAACGACTGGGCGCCCTCGGGCAAATGAGCCAACGTTGCATAGCCGCAGGCCGTGTCGGCCAGGGCGACGATGCTCGCCGCATGGAGGAAGTCGTTGGGCGCGACATGCAGCTTCTTGACCGGCATCCGGCTGGTCAGCGTATTCGGGGCGAGTTCGATGATCTCGATGCCCAGATAGCCCGGCAGGTATTCGCTGCCGCGCTCGTTGAGAACCTCGATCGAAACGTCGGGGCGCAAAATGCTCATCTTTCATTCTCCTTGTATCAGGCCGAGGCCAGCGCTCGGGACACCGGCGCTTCGCGAATCGGCAGGTTGAGGATGGCGGCAGCGGCGGCGAGCGTCATGTCGGCGTACCACATCCAGCCGAAGTCGCCGAAGCGGGTAATCACCAGGCCGCCCACGTAGGCGCCGAGGAAGCCGCCGATCTGGTGGCTCAGCAGGGTGAGCCCGAACAGGGTGGCGAGGTAACGGATGCCGAACAGCTTGCCGACGATGGCGGCGGTCGGCGGCACCGTCGCCAGCCAGGTGAAGCC
>DAOMFF010000091.1:4135-5881 GCA_035429665.1 Azonexus sp. | reverse complement strand
ACCGCCAGCGCCTCGTAGCCGCCGGCGGGCGAGGGCGCGCCGCTGACGATCTTGCCGCAAGCTTGGTCGGGGTTGTCCGGCGAGTGGAGATCGGCGCCCGCTGCAAGCGGTTGATCGCTCCGGACGCGGTACAGGTGACGCTTGACTTTCCCGAGGTACTGGGTGCGGGCAACGATTTCCTGCCCCGGATAGCACCCCTTGTGGAAACTGATGCCGCCGAGCTTCTCGAAATCGGCCATCTGCGGAACGAACTCTTCCTTCGTCGCAGCAGTCACCAGCGGGAAGCCGGCCTGAACGTCGAGCCACCGCCAGGCCGGCAATCCGGCGGGAAGCGCCTTCAACGTAAGCTTCTTCCAGAGATCGGCCACGGCGTGCTGCTCAACGGCAACGATATATCTGTTGGCTTCCAGCCCGATCACGCTGGCTTGGGTGCTGATTGTCACGGTCAACGGCGCCGCCGGGCAGGGCAGGCCCGCATCGGCAAGCGCTTCGCCCGCCTGGCGACCGGCAAGACCGAGCAATAGCCGACTTTCGGTCAGCGCCTGCAGCTTGACCCGCGAGCGCAGAACGAACATCTGCAAACGCTTCAGGGAAGCGGCTTCGAGGTCACCCGACACGATCAGCCGGAAGGCATCCGCCTCGCGCCAGACGACAAAGCTGGCCTGCATGCGTCCCTTGGCGGTGCACCATGCGGAATGCTGCACCTGATCGACGCCAAGATGGTTGATGTCGCTGGTAAATTGGTTATGCAGGAACGCCTTGGCATCGTCGCCGGAAGCCTCGATAAGGCCAAGGTGGGTGAGCGGTACCAGTATGGTCTGATTGCGTGCTGCCGCAAGGTCGCTGGCGGCATCGCCGAAGTTGAGAATCTCGTCGGATCCGCTGGCGAAGACGGCTTCGGCGGATTCCAGAAAACTGCGCCAGTTCGGGTTCATGAAGGCTCCTGTTGGGGTTTGCGCTATTATATCGCTCGTTCGATTGTGCTCGTTCCTCCCGGGCATGACCCGGTTGCAGTCCGCGAGTTCCCGTGCGTTCGTTCCTCAAGTTCCTCCTGTTCCTGAGCATTTCGATCGCGGCCGTGGTCGCGGCAGCTGTCTGGTGGGCCAACGCACCGATCGAGTTGCGGGATGCCAGTGTGGAATTCCGGATTTCTTCCGGCAGCAGCTTGCGTTCCGCCGCCAGCCAGATGCGGGAAGCCGGAGTTGGCATAAATCCCGATCTCCTCGCGCTTCTGGCCCGCTGGCGCGGTGTCGCCACCACCATCAAGGCCGGCAGCTATGCCGTCAACAGGGGCATCACCCCCGAACAATTGCTGGCCAAGCTGGCCCGGGGCGATGTGACGCAGGGTGAGTCGACGCTGGTCGATGGCTGGACTTTCGCCCAGTGGCGAGCCCGCCTCGACCAGCACCCGGATCTCAAGCATGAGACGCGCGACCTCGCGGAGGCGGAAATTGCCGCGCGGCTCGGCATCGAAGGCGGCCGGATCGACGGCTGGCTGTTTCCCGACACCTACCTTTTCGACAAACAGTCGAGCGACCTCGAACTGTTCGCACGCGCCCACCGGGCGATGCGCAAGAAGCTCGACGGCGCCTGGAGCGAGCGCGATCAGGGGCTGCCTTACAGGAATCCCTATGAGGCTTTGATCATGGCCTCGATTATCGAAAAGGAAACCGGTCGTGCCGACGAACGCACGCTGGTGGCGGCGGTTTTCGTCAATCGCCTGCGCAAGGGTATGCTGCTGCAGAC
>DAOMFF010000091.1:0-4035 GCA_035429665.1 Azonexus sp. | reverse complement strand
GTCAGCAAATACCAGAAAGGCGACAAGTGAGAGGAAAATTCATCACCTTTGAAGGCATCGACGGCGCCGGCAAGAGCAGCCATGTCGAGTGGCTGGCCGAACTGCTGCGGCAAAAGGGGATGACCGTCCATGTCACGCGCGAGCCGGGCGGTACGGAATTGGGCGAAAAACTGCGGGAACTGCTGCTGAATATGTCGATGGACCTGGAAACCGAAACCCTGCTGATGTTCGCGGCGCGGCGCGAACATCTCGCCAGGCTGATCGAGCCGGCGCTGGCCAACGGTGATTGGGTGATCTGCGACCGCTTCAGCGATGCCACGTATGCCTACCAGGGAGGAGGGCGAGGTCTCGAACGCCACAAATTGCAGCAACTCGAGCAATGGGTTCATGGTCGGCTGCAACCCGATCTGACCCTGCTCTTCGATCTGCCGCTGGATGTCGCGCGCGAGCGCATCGCCTTGGCCAGCCGTGTCCTCGACCGTTTCGAGCAGGAACGTGCCGATTTTCATGAACGGGTACGGCAAGCTTACCTCGAGCGCTGGCACGCGTCGCCTGGCCGTATCCGCGTCATTGATGCCCAAGGCAGCATCGAAACGATTCGCAAATCACTTGAGGAAATTGTCACAAATATATAATTATGAACGTTATTGCTCTTCATGCGGAAACCTGGGCCAGCCTTCAGTCGCAGCGCGACAAGTTGCCGCACGCGCTGCTGCTTGTCGGTCAGCGCGGCTTGGGGAAATTTGCGCTGGCTCAAGCCTTCGCGAAAAGCCTGCTCTGCGAACAGCCGCTAAATGGCGGACTCTTCTGCGGCGAGTGCCTCGCCTGCAACTGGTTCGAGCAGGAAAACCACCCGGATTTCAGGCTTCTGCAGCCGCAGGCAATGGTCGAAGAAGCAGAGGCGGACGAGGGTAGAAAAAAAGCCAGTCAGCAGATAATCATCGATCAGGTCCGCGCCCTCGATGATTTCTTCAACGTCGGGACGCACCGTGCCGGCTTGAAGATCATTGTCGTCAATCCCGCCGATGCAATGAACCGCAACACCGCCAATGCACTTCTTAAGGCACTTGAGGAACCGGCGCCAGGTACATTGTTTTTAATGGTTTCCAATGAACCATTGCGCTTGCTGCCGACGATCCGCAGCCGCTGCCAATTGATCCCCGTCGGCATCCCACGGACCGCTGTCGCGGAAGCGGCACTGGCAGCGGAAGGGATCACGCAGCCCGCCCGCTGGCTCGCTCTGGCCGGCGGCTCCCCAGGCCTGGCAATCGAACTGGCGGCGGCGGAAGAGGGGGGCTGGCTTGACGTTCTGACCCGGCGTCTCGCCGCGAAGGGCGAACTTGACCCGATCGCCCTTGCCGCCGATCTGGAGAGAGTCATCAGGGAGAGCAAGGGAAAGATTGCCTTGAAGTCGGTCGTCGAGGCCATGCAGAAATGGCTGGTCGATCTCACTCTGGCCAGCAATGGACTGCCGATCCGATATTTTCTCCTGCAACAGGCCACAATCTCGGGGCTGGCTGATATGATTCCCCCCGCGCGCCTTGTGCGCGCCCACCGGTTGCTTCTGACGTTTCGCCGCGAAGCCGAGCAACCTCTTAACGCCCGCCTGTTTCTGGAGGGATTGTTCATGGACTATCGCAGTCTGCTGAGACAATAAACGACGATGGCTGACCCCAAACCGGCCCAGGCCCAGCGCCCGAGCGTCCTTTCGCTCAACATCAGTTCGAAATCCGCGCTCTATGCGGCGTTCATGCTGCACTTGCGCAATGGCGGGATATTCATTCCCACCACGCGAAGTTACAACATCGGCGACGAAGTGTTCATGCTGCTGTCGCTGATGGATGATCCTGCCAAATTGCCGATTGCCGGCACCGTGGTCTGGATTACCCCGGCCGGCGCTCAGAATGGGCGCGCCCAGGGGATCGGCGTTCATTTCAACAGTGACGAAAGCGGCCAGGAGGCACGGCGCAAGATCGAAGGTCTGCTGGGCGGCGTCTTGCAGTCCACGCGCCCGACTCACACCCTCTGATCCAGAGGATGCTGGTCGACTCGCATTGCCATCTCGACTTTCCCGATCTGTCGCGGCGCCTTCCCGAAATTCTCGGGCGCATGAACGAGAATGGCGTCGGCTGGGCGGTCTGCATCGGTGTCAATCTGGAGGACTTCCCCGGTGTTCTGGCGCTGGCTGAAAGCCACCCGAATCTCTACGCCACCGTTGGCGTTCATCCTGAGTACGCCGACGCTGAAGACCCAAGCGAAGGTAAACTCGCTGAACTGGCCGACCACCCGAAAGTGATTGCCATCGGCGAGACCGGTCTCGACTACTACTGGCAGAAGGACCGCCCGCAATGGCAGCGCGACCGCTTCCGCCGCCACATCCGCGCGGCAATCAGGGCGCGCAAGCCTATCGTGGTACACATGCGCGACGCGGCCGATGATACTTTGACGATACTCAAAGAGGAGGGTGCCCAAGCGGTCGGTGGCGTGATGCACTGCTTTACCGAAACCTGGGAAGTCGCCCGTCACGCACTCGATCTTGGCTTCCATATCTCGTTTTCCGGCATCGTCACCTTCAAGAATGCGCTGGCAATCAAGGAAGTGGCCCGGAAAACGCCACTCGACCGCATTCTGCTGGAAACGGACTCGCCTTACCTGGCACCAGTACCTTATCGCGGCAAGCCCAATGAACCCGCCTACGTAAGGCACGTAGCCGAGGAGGTTGCGCGCTTGCGTGGCCTGTCTCCGGAACAGGTTGGCGAGGCCACGACGACCAACTTTTTCAACCTTTTCAAACACGCCCTGCGACCCAAACAACCATGAAAAACACCCTTCTCGCTATCCTTTTGGCCTCCGCATTGCCCCTGACAGCGTCGGCTGCCACGTACGATGACCTGATCAGTGCCGCAAAACTGGGGGACACCAGGGACATCGCCAAGCTGGTTCAGCGCGGCGCGTCGGTCGATACGACCGACAAGGAGGGCAATACCTTGCTGATGTTGGCAGCACGGGACGGCCATACCGAACTTGTCCAATACCTCATCAAGCAACGCGCCAAGGTCAATGAACGCAATGCAGTTGGAGATACCGCCTTGCGCCTTGCCGCATTCCGCGGACACCTGAAGGCGGCCGAACTGCTGGTTGTCAACGGCGCCGAAGTAAACATGAGCGGGTGGACGCCGCTGACCTATGCGGCATTCAACGGCCACACGGACATCGTCCGGCTGCTGGTGAAGTCGGGCGCGGACGTCAATGCAGCGACGGAGAACGGCATGACGGCACTCATCGTTGCCGCCAAGGGTGGCCATATCGAAATCGTGAAACTGTTGCTTGCCAATCGTGCCGACCCCAACAAGCGAATGGACAGCGGCGAGACAGCGCTCGATGTCGCGCTCAAAACCCAGAATACCGACATTGGAGATCTGTTGCTTCGCGCCGGCGGGAAATCGGGCAAGACCATCACGATCGAGATAAGGTAGTTGTCCTTTCCTTGGGGGTGCCGGTAGCACAGCGCTGTGGCACCCCCATACACGCCATGCTGGATTGCGTATAATTTGCATTATGTAAAGTGTGCGATATTGCGGCAAGGGTCCAATTTCAGTTGAGATCCTCTTCCCTGAATCTGGGCAATTTGATTACGGATATGCCCTCGTCGGCAAGCGAGGTCAAATCATCCTGGGTTGCCGTGCCGTGGATTGATCTGTCGGGCGCATCGTCGTAGTGAATCTTCCGTGCTTCCTCGGCGAACCGATCGCCAACATCGTCGGAGTTGGCGATCAGCGTTCTGGCCAACTCGCGGTAGGCGGCGACTATCCGTGTTCCTACCGGCGTTGTGGCCATCTTCCGTGAACCGCGCGTTTCGCCGGGCGCATGCCCGCCAATTACAACAGCCGATGGCACTCGCCGAACTTCCTCGCTGTCGCACTGCGGACAACTGACGAGATGCCGACTCATCTGCGCTTCAAAGTCGGTCGCACTACGAAACCAGCCCTCGAAGCGGTGTTCGTTCGCGCAGCGGAGGTCGTAGATGATCATTTC
>DAOMFF010000090.1:0-5887 GCA_035429665.1 Azonexus sp. | reverse complement strand
GTGGCGAGGGCGCGAACGCCGCCGACGCCGAGCAGGATTTCCTGCTCGATGCGCGCCGTCCGGTCACCACCGTAGAGGCGGTGGGTGATCTCCCGGTCATGGGGCGTATTCTGCGGTAGCCAGGTGTCGAGCAGGACGAGACGGACGTGGCCGACCAGAACTTCCCAGAGCTTGGCGTGGACGATGCGGCCGGGAAACTCGATAGCGACCAGGACGTCCTTTCCACCGGCATCACGCAATGGCGAGATCGGCAGATCGTCGAACTCGGAATCGCTGTAGGTCGCTTGCTGGTTGCCGTCGGCGTCGAGCGTCTGGTGGAAGTAGCCCTGGCGGTAGAGCAGGCCGATGCCGATGAACGGCAGGCCCATGTCGCTGGCTCCCTTGCAGTGGTCGCCGGCGAGGATTCCGAGGCCGCCGGAGTAGATCGGCAGGCTCTCATGAAAGCCGAATTCGGCGCAGAAATAGGCGATCAGGTCATCGTTCTTGAAGCGCTGGCCATGGACGTGAGCCATGTTGGGCAGTTCGTGGTAGCTGCTGTAAGCCGAGATCACGCGATTCAGCGAGCCGATGAAGACCGCATCCTCGGCGGCGGCCTCGAGGCGCTTCTGGTCGGCGCGCTTGAGAAACGCCTTGGGATTGTGGTTGGTCGCCTTCCACAAGCCTCCCGACAATTGCGCGAACAGCGAGCGCGTCGAGCGATCCCAACTGTACCAGAGGTTGTTGGCGAGATCCTCGAGCGGTCGGAGACGGACGGGAATCTTGGGATTTACTTCGAGTTTGAATACGGTTCCGGTCATGATGGGCTCTGTTGGGTTGTCAGTTGGAGTTGAAGGGTAGATTGGTCGTCGGGCACGGTCCACGTGAAGGACAGTTCGACGCACTGCATGATTTTCTCGAAGCCGGCTTCCGACTGGGAGACGGTCTGTTGCGGTCGACCGCAAATTTCGGCGGGAATCGACGTCACCAGGCGGATGCTGCCGCCGAGCACGCCATCTTCCAGCGTCAACGCGCTAGCAGCCGACAGGTCGATGGGTTGGCCGAAGCCGCCGGGAATGCTGCCGTCGGCGAGCACGTAGCGGCCGAGGAAACCGTCGCAACTGGGCATCGCCAGATTGAGCCGTGTCGTGAAGCGGCGCCCGGCCAGGCCGCTGCACTGCCAGGTCACGGCTGCGGTCGACCCGCCAAGCGCCAGCGTCTTGACGAGGCCGGGGTGGGTGAAGCGCAACGCTGCCGGATCGTCCTGCACGTAGGCGGTGAGCGCCATGCCGTCAATTTCATCGAGCCACAGGGCGCGCGGCAGGGCATCGGGGATGACATCTTCAGGGGCGATCGGGTGCTTGAAGCTGACGATGTCGTGCGCCGAGGCGATGCCTTCGCCATTGTGCTCAGTCGGCCCGGCGCCGATCTTGTCGTGATAGTGCTCGTGGTAGCGGCGCAGGGTGTCGCCGAAATTGTGCGTCAGCGCGTAGCTGCTCAGTTCGTGAGCGGCGGCGAGCCCGTCGTCGCGGACGACCAGTTGCAAGTGATCGTTGTGGACGAAGGTTTCGCTTTTGCCATCGCAATCGAGGTCGACCGCAAGCGCCGCCGGACGCGGCTGCAGGGTGTCGAGCTTGGCTTCGAGCGCGACGATGTTATTCCACACGGCACGCCGCAGGTGTGGCAGGTAGAGCCCGCCGAACAGGCCGTGCCAGTAGGCATCGTTGGCCTGGGCGCGGTAGAGGTCGGCGGTCAGTTCGGGTGGCGCCGCCGGCAGTGCGGCGAGGCGCGCCGACAGCGCCTGCATGCGCTTGTGCATCCAGTTGGCTTCCGGGTAGCGCGACAGGAAATTGCGCCAGATGCCGCCACGGATGAAGGGCCGGTGCAGGTCGCCGCGACCCGCAGCCTTTTCGTTGGCGAGCAGGTTCGCGTAGATGCCCGCGGCCGGCATGGGCAGCGTCCATTCGTTCATCTCGCTGTACGAAGTGGTCGGTAGATAGACGATGCCGCGTGTTGCGTGCCGGGCATGAAAATCGGCGTAGGTCGCGGTGCGGATCTTCGGGCTGGCCAGCACGCCCTCGATCAGCGCCTTGAGCCAGCCGCGGTTGTAGACCCAGTCGAAGGTTTCCGGCCAGATGCCGAATTTCTCGATGTCGTCGAAATAGATCGCCGCAGCGTGGCCCGCGTCGGCGAGGCTTTCCAGATAGCCGACGACCTCGTGCGCCGGCGAAAAGGGCAGGCGGTAGCGCAGCGCTTCGGAGATCGGGAAGAGGTCGAGCCGAGTACCGTCGTCCTCGGTGCTGAAGAAGCCGTCGAGTTCGTCGGCGCGCTTGCCAGTGCACAGGAAATGATAGTCATCGACGGTCACGTAGGCGATCCCGGTTTCGGCCAGCGCCGGCACCACCGACGACTCCCAGACGCGCTCGGTCAGCCAGGCGCCAGTCGGCCTGACGCCGGTCCAGGTGGCCAGCTTGTCGTTCAGCGTGCGCAGCTGGCCGACCCGGTCGCGTTGCGGAATGGCGGCGAGGACAGGTTCGGTGTCGCCCGAACTGAACAACTCGACCTGCCCGCGCGCCACCATCGCCGCAAGCAGCGCCATGTCGGCCGGATAGCGCTCGCGCAGCCAGTCGAGCAGCCAGCCCGAGAAATGGGCGGCGAAACGGAATTCCGGGTAGTCGTGCAGGGTTTTCAGGAAGGGCTTGTAGCAGCGCAGATGCGCGTCGGCCATCACTTCCGGAAAATTTCCCACCGGTTGATGGGCATGGACGCCGAGGAGCAGGGTAACAGCTTGAGTCATCAGTCAGGATTTCAGGTGGCGCGGCGCATCGTTCCCCCGCTTTCGGGTGTGCCGCCGCCGAGGCTGATGGGGTGATCAAGGCTGCCGGGAATCGGCAGGCGCAGCAGACGGTACAGGGATTTCAGATTTTCACGAAAAAGGCTGTCGAAACAGGCGACCGACTGCGGCGAGTTGTAGTCGCCGAGCCACCAGAACCAGTCCGAACTTTCGCAGACTGCCAGGCGCTGCAATACGGCGGCGCGCTCATGTTCGTCCAGGCGGTCGCCCAGCAGGGCGCGGTCGGCGCACTGCTTGACCTCACACAGAAGATCCCAGGCGTGGTTCTTGTCGGCATTGCCAAGCCATGTCGACAGCGTGCCGAAGACCCAGCTGCCGGCCACCAGCCGGGGCAGACGCTTGCGGCGGCCATGGTGGGCGGTTGCCGCAGCGCTCAGCGTCACGGTGCTGATTTTCTTGTGGCTTTCGAGGGCCCCGTAGAGATCCGAGAAAAAGTGCCAGGCGTTGTACGGGTAGTACTCCCAGGCGTTCTCGCCATCGAGAAAGACGGTGATCAGGGCCTGCGGTTCTCGCGCGTGGATACGCTCGATCTCGCTTATGAAATGCTGGGCGGCGTCGCGGCCATGCCATGTCGCATACTCGAAGCCGATCAGGTCGGAAAGTTTCTCGTTGCGGAAGAACAGGGTCAGGTCCCCGGGCGTGCCTGGAGGCGCCTGCCAGGGCACCGTCGTCACCGCATCGTCGCCAGCCGAGTGCCGGAGGACGCTATGGCTGCTGGCTGTCCACCGGAATCCGGATTCCGCGATCTGATTGAGAAACGGTGCCGACAAAGCCCCCTCGGCTGGCCACAGCCCTGCGGGCGCACTGCCGAAGCGCTTCTGGTGACTGAGCACAGCGGCTGCCAGATGCGCCTCGACGCGGTTGCGACCGCCGGGGTAGTCGGCAGACAAGGGCAGCGGGCTCTCAGGCCAGCTTTCGCGCGCACACTTGAAATCGATCAGCAGGGGCGACAATGGGTGACTGGCCGGCGTGCAGCTCAATTCCACCTGCCCGCGTTCGCTCAGCGCACGATAGCGCGGAATGAGCTTGAGCATCACGTCGCCAAGTTCGGCGAGCAGGCGCTGGCGGTCCTGGAGATCGAAATTGCCGCCCTTGGCCATCAGCTCCGGCACGGCTTGGCGATCCCGGCGCAGGCCTTCGCCGGTCCACGCGAGGAGGAACCAGGTGGCGAGGTCGGCGTAGTAACCGCCGGCCAGATAGCTCAGGGTATTGGCATCGAGCGACTTGACGCAGGTGAGCAGGTCGCGCAGGCGACGATAGGGCGCGAATGGCTCGAGCATGGTCGGCGCATGGCAGCGGAAAGCCATGTCGAGCAGCCAAGCACGGTCCGCAGCGGGTAGCGAATCGGGGTCCGGGTGGGCAGCGATGCGCAGCAATGGGTCGCGCCATCGCCCGGTGGCCAGTTGGTCGCAATAGTCTTCAATCTGTTCGACCAGCACCGGGACGAAATTGACCGTGCATCGCACACCCGGGTGACGCTCCAGGTGGCAAGCCATGTCGGAATAATCCTTGATGGCATGCAGCAGAACCCACGGCAGCACGAAATCGCCGGTGTCGGGATGACGGTAATCCGGCTGGTGCATGTGCCAGAGGAAGGCGAGATCCGCCATCAGTGGCCTTCCGCCGCGCCTTGGCCGAGCATTTCGGCGGTGACCAAAGTGATTCCCTTGGGGCTGACGAGAAAGCGCTTGCGGTCGGCTTCCGGATCGACGCCGATGACCAAGCCTTCGGGAATCCGGCAATGCTTGTCGATGACGCAGCGCTTGAGGACCGCATGGCGTCCGACATCGACGCTGGGGAGGATAACCGAATCCTCGACCGAGGCCCAGCTATGAACCTGGACGCTGGAGAACAGCAGCGAACGTTTAACCTCGGCGCCGGAAATGATGCAACCGCCGGAAATGAGCGAGTCGACTGCGGAGCCGCGCCGTTCCTCGTCGTCGAAGACGAACTTGGCTGGCGGCAACTGCTCCTGATAGGTCCAGATCGGCCAGTCCTTGTCGTAGAGATTGAGTTCCGGCGTCACTTTGGTCATTTCCATGTTGGCCTCCCAATAGGCGTCGATGGTGCCGACGTCGCGCCAGTATGGCTGGTGCTGGTCGCTGCCGACGCAAGAATCGGCGAAACGGTGGGCGAACACCCGGTAACGCGGCACGATGTGCGGGATGATGTCCTTGCCGAAGTCGCGGCTCGAACCCTTGGTCAGGGCATCCCTCTCGAGCTGCTCGAAGAGGAATTTCGCGTTGAAGACATAGACGCCCATCGAGGCCAGCGCACGGTCGGGCTGGCCGGGGATCGACGGCGGATTCTGTGGTTTCTCGAGGAAGCCGATCACGCGATCGTCGTTGTCTACCCCCATGACACCGAATTCGCGCGCCTCGTCGATCGGCACGTCGATGCAGGCGACGGTCATGTCGGCGTGGTGTTTGGCGTGGAAGGCCAGCATGCGGCCGTAATCCATTTTGTAGATGTGGTCGCCGGCGACGATCAGGACGTGTTCCGGGTTGTAGCGCCGGAGGAAGTGCATGTTCTGGAAGACCGCGTCGGCGGTTCCCTGGTACCACTGTGTCTCATCGATCTGCTGCTGCGCCGGCAGCAGCTGGATGAATTCGTCGAAACGGCCGTCGAGGAAGCTCCAGCCGCGCTGGATATGGCGGATCAGGCTGTGTGCCTTGTACTGTGTGGCGACGCCGATCTTGCGGATGCCGGAGTTGACGCAGTTCGACAGCGTGAAGTCGAGGATGCGGAACTTGCCGGCGAAGGGCACGGCCGGCTTGGAGCGGAAGTCGGTCAGTTGCCTCAGGCGGCTGCCGCGGCCACCGGCGAGGATGATCGCGAAGGTGTTGCGTGTCAGGTGGCTGATGAAACGCCAGTCCGACTGTTCCCGCATCTCGCAATACGCCTGATGCGGGCAAGTGGTGCTGTCCGGCATGGTGATCTCCCTGGTCACTATTTTATTCTATGATACAGCCTAGGGGGGTGCAAATGCAGTCATCTGACGCGCCAAGGCAATCGCATCAATCTTATACAAGACTGAGGATCTGAGCGCGGTAGTTG
>DAOMFF010000089.1:0-6018 GCA_035429665.1 Azonexus sp. | reverse complement strand
TCCATGTTTCCGACATGGCAAGCCAGCGCTTCGGCGCTCAGACCTGCCGCGCGCAGCCGGTCTACGACCACCTGGCAGTCATCCCGCTTGCGACTGGATACGATCAAATGCGCGCCCTGCTCCGCCAGCAGGCTGGCAATCGCCTCGCCGATGCCGCGGCTGGCGCCGGTCACCATGGCAATCTTTCCATTCAGGTCAAACAGTTTCGTACTCATCGCCGACTCCTTGTCAGTTGGTTGTGTCGATCAAGGCCGCGGCGGCCTCCGCCAGATGCCGTGCCATGTCGCCCACCTGACCGGCCCTGGCGTTCGATGCGTTGCCGCCGAGGGCACGCTTCTTGACTCCCTGGGCGATCGCCGCCAGGCGGAAGAAGCTGAATGCCAGATAGAAATTCCAGTGCGCAATCGCCGGGATGCCGCGCAACTCGCAGTAGCGACGGACGATGGCTGCCTCGTCCGGGACACCAAGTTCACCGCGATCCTTCCCTAGCAGACCGGGGATGTACCCGACCGACGGCAGGCGCAGGCACATGCAGAAATACGCGAGATCGGCCAGCGGGTTGCCCAGTGTCGATAGCTCCCAGTCGAGAATCGCAATGATTTTCGGGTCGACCGCATCGAAGATCAGGTTGTCGATCCGGAAGTCGCCATGCACCAGCGACGGCAACCCATCATCCTGCGGACAATTGGCCGGCAGCCATTCGATCAGGGTTTCCATCGCCTCCAGGCGCTCGGTTTCCGAGGCCCGATACTGCTTGGTCCACACGCCGATCTGCCGTTCGAAATAGTTTCCGGCACGCCCGTAGTCGGCGAGCCCGACCGCATCGACGTCGACATTGTGCAGAGCCGCCAGCGTTTCCACGATCGCCGCATAGATCGGCGCCCGCGCGCCCTTGTCAAGTTCCGGCAGGGACGGGTCCCAGAAGATCCGCCCGGCCGCGAAGCTCATGACATAGAACATGCTGCCGATGACATCCCGGTCCTCGCAAAGGTGGTAGGCACGGGGCACCGGCACATCGGTATTGGCCAGCGCCACGAGGACGCGGAACTCGCGATCGACGGCATGTGCCGACTTCAGAAGTTCTCCCGGAGGCTGGCGACGCAACACGTAGCGTCCGCTTCTTGCTTCGAGCATGAAGGTCGGGTTGGACTGGCCGCCGGCAAACTTTGTCGCGACCAGCGGCCCCCGGAAACCGGGAATCCTGTCCTCGAGATAGCGGGCCAGCTTGTCTGTATCGAATTGGTGAATGTCGTTGGTCATGATGGATACCTGAAGGACGATGTTTATCCGTAAGTCACGCTGTCCCGGCGCTGCGGAAGATCGAGATGCGGAATGCCGTTGAAGCTTGCCAGATGGCATGTCTCGGCGTTGAAGAAGTACTGGCAGATACCCGTATTCCTGATCTGCATGTTGAGTTCGATTGCGGTACTCGCGGGTGCCTGCATGACCTGCTGGGCAAAGGCACCCATCGGCCCGCCGGAACTGATGACCAGGACCCGCCTTCCGCCCTGGCCCTGGATTTTCTCGCGGGCGGCCGCCACGCGCTGCTGGAACTGTCCCCACGATTCGGGAAGCGGACCGTCGATCGCGTCCTCGGCCCACAGCCGCAGGACCTGTTTCAGCCCCTTGTAGAAGTCATGTATGCTTCCCCTGGCCAGGGCCTTCAGCTCCCTCTTGTCGTCACCGAGCGCACCGTAGAGCGCGTGGAAGTCGTATTCGTCCAGCCCGGGATCCTCATCGTAACCTGCAGCGCTTCCCAGCCCGCGAAAAATGGCATCGGCGGTCTCCCGATGTCGCCGCAGCGAACCGGTCAACACGCGATCGAATGCGACTCCCCGTTCGGCAAAATACTCGCCCAGCCAGACCCCCTGACGCTCGCCCAGAGCCGAAAGCCGATCATAGTTTCCCGTCCCGAAGGATGCCTGCCCGTGACGGACCATAAAGAGTTCTGCCAAAGTCCACTCCTGGAGATGATGGCCCCAGAATAGCCGGCCATGCGATATTCGCCAAATTTATTATTAAAATAGGTTATGATTCACGGCGATGATTGCTCCGCTGGCACAGTCGCAGAATGAATCCCCCAAAGCACCCAACCTCCAGGAGCTACGGAGATGCGCCTGCCGCAGATGGACCTCAACCTGTTCCAGGTCTTCGATGCCATTTACGGCAAGCGCAACCTGACCCGTGCCGCCGAGATTCTGTGCATCACACAGCCTGCCGTCAGCAATGCGCTGGCGCGGATGCGCCGGGCCCTCAACGATCCGCTTTTCATCAGTACGCCACAGGGCATGGTGCCGACACCATTGGCGGACAACATCGCCGGTCACGTCGGCGAAGCGCTGCAATTGCTGAACGCCGCCTACAGCCAGGGCGAGACCTTCGTCCCTGCCACTTCCCGGAAGATCTTCCGGGTCAGCATGCCGGACCTGGCCGAGTCCCTTCTCCTGCCGGTCCTTGGCGAGACACTGCAGCAGGAAGCGCCCGGCATACGGATCGAGAGCTACTACACCAGCCGCAGCGACATTCCCCTAGAACTTGCCAAGGGCAATGTCCATCTGGCGATCGACGCGCCACTCATTGATGACCCACAGGTTAGGCAGATCCCGCTGCCGAGCGATCGCCATGCCTGCCTGTTGCGCCCCGATCATCCGTTTGCCGGAGACAGCCTGACCCTCGACGACTATCTGGCGCTCGATCACATCCACATCTCGAGCAGACGCCGTGGCCTGGGCCACGTCGACACCGCCCTGAGGAAACTCGGGCGCCGGCGCTCCATCCAGATGCGCGTCCAGCATTACCTGGTGGCACCCCTGATTGCACTGCGCACCAATCTCGCGCTGACGGCGCCATTGCGCCTGCTGCAAGGCTACGACGCCCGCCGCTTCGAACTGCCGTTCGAATTGCCCCCTCTCGAATGGCACTGTTACTGGCACCGCAGCATGGATCACGACCAGGCAAATATCTGGCTGCGCAGCAAGTTCACCGTGGCGATTGCCGCGCTGCGGAGCGAATCGCCGCACCTCCGGTAGCGCATGCCTCAGGCGGAAGGTAAATTCCTGGAGCGCCACCGAAGGAGTGATTGCCTGCCAACCTGACTTGAAGAAACCCGTCCGCCACTGCGCCCGAGTATCCCCCCGTTCCAAGGGGCTCATGTCACCTGGCTTTGTATATCATGTGCGGCATGGTTTGCAGTGAGCGCAACCGGGGCGCGCGTCCTGCCTGAAAGATTCAGTTTCGCCAAGCCCCTACCAACTGGAGGATGAGACACCATGACCATGGGATTGATGCAGGACGGCCCGCTGCTGATTTCGACGCTGATCGAGCATGCGTCCAAGTTTCACAAGGATGCGGAGATCGTATCGCGCACCTGCGAGGGTCCGATTCACCGTTGCACTTACGGCGACATTTCCCGCAGGTCGAAGCAGGTCGCCAACGCCCTGGCGGAACTTGGCGTCAAGCCCGGCGACCGGGTGGCGACTCTGGCCTGGAACGGCTACCGGCACATGGAACTCTATTATGGCGTTTCCGGCTCCGGGGCGGTGCTGCATACGATCAACCCGCGCCTTTTCCCCGAGCAGATCGAATACATCGCCAATCATGCCGAGGATCGGTTCCTCTTCTTCGATCTGACCTTCGTTCCCCTGATCGAGAAGCTGGCGCCGCTGATGAAGACGGTGAAGGGCTTCGTGCTGATGACCGACCGCAGCCACATCCCCGATTGCAGCATTCCCGGACTGCTCTGCTACGAGGAACTCATCGGCCGCCAGAGCAGCGAATACGAATGGCCGGTGTTCGACGAAAACACCGCGTCTTCGCTGTGCTACACCTCGGGGACGACCGGCAATCCGAAGGGCGTTCTCTACTCGCACCGCTCATCGGTGCTGCATTCGTTCTCCGCCTGCTCGGTTGATGTAATCGGACTGGGTGCGAAGGATTCGGCGCTGCTGATCGTCCCGATGTTCCACGTCAATGCCTGGGGCATGCCCTATGCCGGCGCCATGTGCGGCGCCAAGCTGGTGATGCCCGGGCCGGCGCTCGACGGCAAGAGCGTCTATGAACTGATGCGCGACGAGAAGGTGACGCTCGCTCTCGGCGTCCCGACCGTCTGGCTGATGCTGTTTCAGCACGTCGACGCCAACCGGCTCGTGCCGCGCGACGATCTGTGTGTCGAGCGCGTCGTCATCGGCGGCTCGGCGGCGCCGCGCGCCATGTGCGAGAAATTCGAGACCCAGTTCGGCGCCTTTGTCGTCCATGCCTGGGGCATGACCGAGATGTCGCCGCTGGGAACGGTCTGCAACCTGCTGCCCAAGCACCAGGATTACTCGCTCGACCAGCGCCTGAACCTGCAGGTCAAGCAGGGGCGGGCGATCTACGGCGTCGACATGAAGATCACCGACGACGAAGGCAACCGGCTGCCGCACGACGGCAAGGCCTTCGGCCACCTGATGGTGCGCGGACCCTGGGTCACCAGGGGTTACCTGAAGGGCGAAGGCGGCGACATCCTCGATGCCGAAGGCTTCTTCGACACCGGCGACGTCGCCACCATCGACCCCGATGGCTACATGCAGATCACCGACCGCTCAAAGGACGTGATCAAGTCGGGCGGCGAATGGATCTCGTCAATCGACCTCGAAAATGCGGCGGTCGGGCACCCCGCCGTGGCGGAGGCCGCGGTGATCGGCGTGGCCCATGCCAAGTGGCAGGAGCGCCCGCTCCTGATCGTTGTCAGGAAATCCGGCCAGGAACTCACCCGCGAGGAAATGCTGCAGTTCCTCGACGGCAAGGTCGCCGGGTGGTGGCTGCCCGACGATGTCGTCTTCGTCGACGACCTGCCGCACACGGCCACCGGCAAGCTGCAGAAGATGAAATTGCGCGAACTGTTCAGGGATTACCGGTTTCCCGAAAACTGATATTGCGCCAGGGAGTCCGTCAGGCCCGGTTCCCCCGGGCCTGACGCCGCTCGTCTTTCACGCCGCCCGTGCCGCAACGGTTGCGGTCGACCGTCACAATCGGGCGAAAATGCTTCCGGATATCCGAACTGAGCCGCGAGCACCGCTCGACGCCGCCACCGGATTCGCCCAGGTCCTTGCGCCAGCGTGCGCGAAACCGTCATTTCGCGATTCCCGCCCTTTCGGGGTCACGCCGCCGCATCCCTGCGCCACCGATCATGAGCGCCTGACGAATTTTCGGCGAGCGTGAATTTTATCACGGTCGGTCCGGGCGCGATCGCGATAGGCTGATGTTGTATTGAGGGCTGCCATCACGGCTTCCGCAATCGGTGACGCTGGTTTCTTCGCCATGTCCAGTGATGGCTGCGGAGTACCGGCGGCCTTGCCGGAATCCTCGCCTGGCAGCGCGTTCCCGGTAACCGGACATAGGCACGAGCGAGATGCGCAACGACTCCCGATCACTGGCGAAAGCCATCCTGGCAATGTCGGCGGCCCCTGTTCAAGGTCGCGGGCTGGGCGAGAAGGTGCTTGCCCGACGTGAGCTCTGCCTCGTCCCGACAACCCGCGCCCTCTTTGCCGCGCGCCGGCTGTTGAAGTCGACGCACGCCCCGGGTGAACGAACCACCGGCGCGGCTGTCGAAAGCTTCTGCTGGGCATCCCTTCAGGCGGATGCGACGAATTTTTCGCAACAGGCTGCCGCTCTTCCTCCTCGCGCCGCTCATGTTTCGGCATTGAGCCCGCGCGCATCCCTGCAATAATGACACCGGCCTGATTCCGCCCGGCAAGCGGAAGCGGGCAATCGGTGAATTGGCGAACGCGAAAATGACAACACGGCACGTATTGGCGATCGATCCGCAAGACCATCTGGGCGATCAGCGCGTCCGGATGGCGGCCGACGCCCAGGTTCTCCATTGCGCGGGCGACGTGGCCGCGGCAAGGGAGATCCTCCACGCGAATCAATGCACTGTCGGACTGGTGGTCTTCGACGCGCTGGCGCCGCTGTTCCGCGATGAAATCGAGCAATTGATTTCAGCCACCCCGACGACCGAGTGGATCGCCATCGTCACTC
>DAOMFF010000088.1:0-6022 GCA_035429665.1 Azonexus sp. | reverse complement strand
GTCAATTCGTCGCAGGGCGGCGGCACCAAGGACACCTGGATTCTGGAGGACTGATCATGCTTTCCCGCACCGCCGACCACCTGTTCTGGATGTCCCGCTACATCGAGCGGGCGGAAAGTCTTGCCCGTCTTCTCGACGTCACCTGGCAGATGTCGCTGGTCCCGCAATCGCTCGCTGCCGCCAACCAGAACTGGAACGCCATCATCGCGCTGAACAGTCTCGAGGAGAAGTTCGCGGACCGCTATTCCGCGGTCAACGCCGAAAATGTGCTGCGTTTCATGGTCAGCGACACCGGCAACCACGCGTCGATCCTCAGTTGCCTGCGCCTGACCCGCGAAAACGCCCACGCCGTGCGCGGCACGATTACTTCGGAAATGTGGGAGACGATGAATTCCACCTGGCTCGAAGCGCGCGAAAAGAGCTTCGAGCAGATCGCAAATGCCGGTGTCGGTGAGTTCTTCGACTGGGTCAAGATGCGCTCCTCGCTGTCGCGCGGCACGACCCTGGGCACCCTGTTGCAGGACGAGGCCTACCATTTCATCCGGCTCGGCACCCTGCTCGAACGCGCCGACAACACGGCGCGCATCCTCGACGTGAAATACCATGTCCTGCGCCCGTATGGCGATGAAGGAGCCACCGATTTCTACCAATGGGGCGCATTGCTACGCTCGGTTTCGGCTTTCGAGGTTTACCGCAAGGCTTATCGCGACGTGATTACCCCCGAGCGTGTCGCCGAGTTGCTGATCCTGCGCAGCGACATGCCGCGCTCGCTGCATTTCTGCATGAACGGCGTCGTCAAGAACCTTGAACTGATCGCCAATCGCCAATCCGGAGAAACCCAGCGTCAGGCCGGCCTGCTGCATGCCCAACTGCACTACGCCCGGATCGAGGACATTCTGGAGCATGGCCTGCATGAGTATCTGACCGACTTCATGGACCGCATCTACATGCTGGGCGACGGTGTCAGCAAGAATTTCCTGGTGCCGATGGCGGAGGCCGCGTGACGTATTGCGTTGCCATGCGTCTCGACGCCGGGCTGGTATTCCTCTCCGACTCACGGACCAACGCCGGGGTCGATCACATCAACACCTTCCGCAAGATGCATGTCTTCGAGAAGGAGGGTGAGCGCGTTCTGGTATTGATGACATCGGGGAATCTTTCGATCAGTCAGTCGGTCGTCAATACGCTGCGCGAGAAGATGGAATTGTCGCGGGGAACGAACCTGTACAAGGTCAGGAACATGTTCGAGGCCGCCAAGCACGTCGGTGACTGCTTGCGGGAAGTGCATGGCCGGGATGCTGCCGCGCTGGAAAAATTTGGCGTCAATTTCACATCCTCGCTGATTCTTGGCGGGCAGATCAAGGGCGAAGAGCAGCGCGTCTTCAGCATCTACGCCGCCGGAAACTTCATCGAGGCGACAAGCGAGACGCCCTATTTCCAGATTGGCGAATCGAAGTATGGCAAGCCGATCATCGATCGCGTGGTCAGCCCGAAGACCTCGCTCGACGAGGCGGCCAAATGCGCGCTGATCTCGATGGATTCGACGATCCGCTCCAATCTCTCGGTAGGCATGCCGCTCGATCTGGTGATCTACGAGCGCGATGCGCTCAGGATCAAGCGGCACGTCAATATTACGCAGGACAGCGCCTACTATGGGCAAATCCGCAAGCAGTGGGGTCAGCACTTGCGGCAGGGTTTCGCGGAATTGCCGGATCCCGCCTGGAGTGACCTCTAGGCGGGCATCCGGAAAGAGTCCTCTCAGCCGCGCTGGGCCAGCGGCTCGACGTCGCGCTTGGCGGCGCCGACGTACAACTGACGCGGACGGCCGATCTTGTATTCCGGATCGGTCAGCATTTCTTCCCACTGCGTCATCCAGCCGACCGTGCGCGCCAGCGCGAAGATGCAGGTGAACATCTCGGTCGGAATGCCGATCGCCTTCTGGACGATGCCGGAGTAGAAGTCGACGTTCGGGTAGAGCTTCTTCTCGACGAAGTACTCGTCTTCCAGGGCGATCTTTTCCAGTTCCATGGCCAGCTTGAACAGACGGTCGTTTTGCAGGCCAAGTTCGCTCAGCACTTCGTTGCACACCTTGCGCATCAGCGTGGCGCGTGGGTCGAAGTTCTTGTAGACACGGTGACCGAAGCCCATCAGCTTGAACGAATCATTCTTGTCCTTGGCGCGGGCAATGTATTCCGGGACGCGGGAAACGTCGCCGATCTGTTCCAGCATCTGTAGGCAGGCCTCGTTGGCACCGCCGTGCGCCGGCCCCCACAGGCAGGCGATGCCGGCAGCGACGCAGGCGAACGGGTTGGCGCCGGAAGAACCGGCCAGACGCACCGTCGAGGTCGAAGCGTTCTGCTCGTGATCGGCGTGCAGCGTGAAGATGGTGTCCAGGGCATTGACCAGCACCGGGTTCGGGACGTACTTCTCGCAGGGATTGCCGAACATCATGCGCATGAAGTTGGCGGTGTAGTCCAGATCGTTGTCCGGATACATGAACGGGGCGCCGGTGTTGTACTTGTAGGCCATGGCGACGATGGTCGGCAGCTTGGCCACCAGCCGGTTGAAGCTGACGTTGCGGTGCTCGACGTCGGAAAAGTTCTTCGCATCATGGTAGAAGGCGGACAGCGCGCCGACGACGCCGACCATGACGGCCATCGGATGGGCATCACGCCGGAAACCCGAGTAAAACCTGGAGAGTTGCTCGTGCACCATCGTGTGCTGCTTGATGGTCGTTTCAAAAGCGGCCTTCTGCGCGGCATTCGGCAGTTCGCCGTTCTTCAGCAGGTAGGTGACTTCGAGGAAGTTGCACTGCTCGGCGAGTTGTTCGATCGGGTAGCCACGATAGAGCAACTGGCCGACGTCGCCGTCGATGAAGGTGATCCGTGACTTGCAACTGGCGGTGGACAGGAACCCGGAGTCGTAGGTGAACAGCCCGGTCTTGGCGCCCAGCGTCCGGATGTCGACGCAGTCGTTGCCGTGCGTCGGGGTCATGATCGGAAATTCGACGGGCGCCATCCCGTCAATCGTCAAAGTTGCCTTGCGTGCGGTGGTCATGGTGTCCTGTCCTCAAGAAAAATGGTTTCGCGGTACTGAAATCTGCTACGTCTTACTCGTCAAAGGCATGAATGAAGTCGCGGAGCCGCGGGTAGATCTGCCGATCCCAGCGCTTCCCGTTGAATACCCCGTAATGGCCCACAGTCGCCTGGAGATGGTGCTGCTTGCGGTAGGGCGCGAGCTTGCTGCACAGATCGTGGGCGGCGAGAGTCTGGCCGATGGAACAGATGTCATCGCGTTCGCCTTCGACCGTAAACAGCGCCGTCCGTCGGATCGCCTCCGGCTTGACCAGGCGTCCCCGGTATTCCAGCTTGCCCAGCGGCAGGTGGTATTCCTGAAACACCTTGCGTACCGTTTGCAGGTAGAACTCGGCCGGCAGATCCATCATCGCCAGGTATTCCTCGTAGAACTCCTTGATTCCCGTCGCGCGCTCCGATTCACCGTTGACGAAATGGCCGTACATGTTGCGGACTGACTCCTTGTGGCGCTCCAGATTCATGCTCATGAAGGCCGAGATCTGCAGGAAGCCGGGGTATACCCGGCGGAAGGCCCCCTTGTAGCGCATGGGAACGACGCCGATCAGATTTTTCGCGAACCATTCGATCGGTTTGCCGGTGGCCAGTCGATTGACCTCGGTCGGATTGATCCGGCAATCGATTGGGCCGGCCATCAGGGTCATGGTGCGCGGTTGGTTCGGGTGTCCTTCAGCAGCCATGACCGCTACGGCGGCGAGTGTCGGCACGGTTGGCTGGCATACCGCGACCAGGTGGGTATGCGGGCCAAGCCGGTCAACGAAGCCGATGATATGTTCGATGAAGGTATCGAGGTCGAACTGTCCGGCGGACAGCGGAATATCGCGAACGTTGTGCCAGTCGGTGACGTAGACATCGTGGTCGCGCAACAGGGTCTGTACCGTTCCCCTTAGCAGCGTCGCGAAGTGTCCGGATGCCGGGGCCACGAGCAATACCTTGGGCTCGCCCGCGCAGGCCGGCTCCTTGCGAAAGCGCTGAAGAGTACAGAAGGGCGTGGCGAACACCGCTTCCTCGCTGACGGCACAGGTACCGGCATCGGTCTCCACACGGTCGATGCCGAAAGGCGGACGGGAGTGGGTGAGGCCCGCCAGGGCGGTAACTTCGCAGACTGCGACTGCCCTGCGCAGGATCCTGCTCTCGGGGAGCCAGAACAGGCCGTGATGCAGCCACGGCACCAGATGACTGGCGACGACGCGCATCGGCGTGGTCAGGTCGGCCAGTGCCTGATAGGCCTGGTAATGGAGGGCAGGGCTGAGAGCGGACATGATTGTTGTTCCCGTCGGATCGGTGACGCTTGTTACAAGCAATAGGCGTGCCTCCAAGCGGCAGATGCCTGGCATGTGATTTGCTTGGAAAGAGGTGCGGCATTATTCGAGCCGCCTTGTCCGTCATGTGGAGGTCGAATCCGATGCCCGTCGCAACCCTTACTCTGAGCAGCAAGAATTACTCGTCCTGGTCCCTGCGCGGCTGGCTGATGGCCCGCCTTGCCGGGCTCGATTTTTCCGAGGAGATGGTCGAACAGGACGATGCCGGCGCGCGCGCCGAACTGCTCCTCCTTGCCCCCTCGTTCCGTGTGCCGCGCCTCACCGATGGTGAAATCTCGGTGTGGGACACGCTCGCCATCGGCGAATACCTGAACGAGGTCAAGCCACAGGCCGGCCTACTGCCCGCCGATGCCGCGGCGCGCGCCCACTGCCGCTCGATCTGTGGGGAAATGCATTCGGGCTTCAGCGCACTTCGCTCGGCACTGCCGATGAACCTGAAGGCCCGTTTCCCGAAATTCACCGTCTGGTCACGGGCCTGGGGAGACATCCAGCGGGTCACCGAGATCTGGCAGGAATGCCTGCAAACGTATGGTGGCCCCTACCTGTTCGGCGCCACCCCTACACTTGCCGATGCCATGTACGCACCGGTCGTGACGCGCTTCCTGACTTACGACGTGGCGCTGGATGCTGACTGCTCCGCCTACTGCCGGACCATCATGTCGATGCCGGCGATGCAGGAATGGATGGCCGCAGCGAAGGAAGAGCCGGAGGACATCGAAGAACTGGAAATGGAGTTCTGAACCACTGGCAGTGCCCGGCAAAATCGCACCAAGCTGGCGCGTGCGCTCCTCGCTGGTGCATCGCCGAAGCGCGGTTGCGGCGACCCGGATACGCTGGCCGGGCACCGCGCATCGTGACTCTTCGGCTGGAGCATCGTGCCAATTGATCCCTGGTCGGGGCGATTCATGTTCCATGGCACGGATCAGGCATAATTGTCCGAGGGTCCCGAGATGACCTAGTACGGGGACCGGTATTTTTCTGGCCCTGGCAAGGCGACTGGCGGGATCGTGACCTAAACACGACAGCGGCAGTTGGTTCGCGTTTTTCTTGTTATAACCCTAGTCATTTTGCACGGAGCAGGATCGTGTCCATCCATGTCGCACTGAATCACGTCACCCATTACACCTACGACCGTCTGGTCGGTCTCGGGCCGCAGGTCGTCCGCCTGCGTCCCTGCCCGCATTCGCGGACGCGGATTCTTTCGTATTCGCTGAAGGTCGGGCCGGCGAAACATTTCATCAACTGGCAGCAGGACCCGCAGGGCAACTATCTGGCGCGCCTGGTCTTTCCCGAGAAGACGCGCGAATTCAGCGTCGAGGTCGATCTGGTTGCCGAGATGTCGGTCATCAACCCCTTCGATTTCTTTCTCGAACCGCACGCCGAGAAAATCCCCTTCGCCTACGAGGCGTGGGAAAGTCATGAGTTGAAGCCTTATCTGTTCAAGCTGCCGGCGACGCCGCTGTTCCAGAAGTATCTCGATGGCATCTCGCTGGAGCCGACCCGCAGCGTCGATTTCCTGGTCGCTCTCAACGCCCGGTTGCAGAAGGACATCGGCTACACGATCCGCATGGAGCCGGGTGTCCAGACGCCCGAGGAAACGCTGAAGAA
>DAOMFF010000087.1:0-6028 GCA_035429665.1 Azonexus sp. | reverse complement strand
AGGGGTAGACCAAGCAGTCGTGTCACCAGCCGCCATCTCGATCACGGCAGGTCGAGCCGGGTGTTCATATCGAGATCGAACCGACCATACGGGTTGACGTGTTCCCAGATCAGCGGCGTCAGGGCGGCATAGTCGCGTGGTGTGAACCTGCCCTGCCAATGCGGCTGTGCCAGCACCTTCTGGATCATCAGCGTGTTGATGTAGACCATACAGTTCTGGATCAGGTGCAGCGCGAGCATGCTGACCTCGTGATCCTCGCGGCGGTTGCTCGCCATCTCGCCCCGGCGGGCGAAGAACACGAAGTCGGTCGCGCCGTTCCACTGCTCGACTACGTTCAGCCCTTCGTTGATTTCCCGGCGCAACGCCTCGTCGTGCAGGTAGCGGCACAGGAAGATAGTCTTGATCGCCTTGCCCAGCTCAGCGAATGCCTTGTAGGTCGGGTGCTGCACGTTCTTCTTGGTGAAGCGGCGCAGGATGGCTTCGGTTTCCCCTATCCCCAGGCGCAGCGCGGTGGCGTACTTGACCATCTGGTCGTACTGTTGCCGCACCGAGTCCCAGTCGATGGGCTTGGTCAGAATCTGTTGCAGGTTCGCGTAGGCGTCGGCCTTGCCGGTCTCTGGCCGGTACAGCTTCTGTGAGTGGATGGCCTTCAGCCGTGGCAGCAACTGGAAGCCCAGCAGGCGGCAGAAGGCGAACGCCACCGTGCTCTGGCCGTGCGAATCGACATACTGCCGATCCACCTCCATCTCGGTGCAATGGTGGATCACGCCCTCGATCATCGACGCCACCTCCGACGACGACGGCGACTTGAGCTGCGAATGGATGCACAGCGAGCTGCGCTCGACATGCCAGTAGATCATCACGCCGCGCCCGCCGTAGCGGACGTGCCATTGCGTGGTGAGGTTCTGATCCCACGCGCCGAAGTGTTTCGAGTCCGACGCGCAAGCGGTGGTGCCGCTACCCCAGATCGCCGGGTTGCGGGCTTGCAGCGTGCCGTCTGCGACGATGGCAATCGCGCGGCGCATCGCGTCCACGCTGATGTAACGGCGGCGCACATAGGCCAGGTCGCGGGCCGTGGTGCCGGAATCCAGCCCGGCCATGCGCTGCAAGCCAGCATTGGTGCCCAGGCCGTGCAGACACAGGAGCAGGCGCGGCTGCAACACCGAGCGATCCATCGACTCGTAGGAGGTCGGGCTTTTCAGGGCATCGGTAAAGCTCAACCGCAGATCGGCTTCCTTGACCATATCGAGCAGGCTGGTCATCGGCCAGAGGACATTGAGTTCGGCCTTTAGCGCGGTCAGATTGGGGGGATCGGGTTGCGCATCGAGCGGCGTCAGCGTGATCCAGCCACCGCCCTTGCTGCTCAGCCGGACGGATGGGTTCTTCTTCAAGCCAGCGTCGAAGGTGGACAGCGCCGCGCGCATTTCGGCCTGCAAGTCGGCGATGAAGCGCTCCACATCGAGAGGCAGGTTCAGCGCCCGGTAGTAGTCCTCGCGGTTTTGCTCGAAGTCAGCCGGCAGATCGTCGTCGGGGTTGCGGTAGCGGTTCGCGCCGACCACCCAGATTTCCTTGCAGCGCAGCCGCTCGCGCAGGGCTTCCAGCACGGCGATTTCATAGGTGACGCGGTTGACCCGATCCCGGCCGGCGGCGTCCCTCTCCATGACGGCTTCTCGCCACAGGCCACGTACCACGCCATCGAGCGGCACCTCCATGTCGGCCGGGAAGGTATGCACCTTGGTGTCGGCAAAGCGCTTCACCAGGTCGAGCGCGTCCATCACCGGGCGGTGGCGGTCGTTGTTGGAGCGGAATTCCAGCGCGGCCAGCAAGGTCGGTACCATGCGCCGGTAGTGGCCCTGGTAGGAATTGCGGATCACAGTGCGCAGGGTGATGCGGTAGGTTGGGCCGGTGGCCTTCCACTCCTTGACCAGATCGCGCAGCGTCTGCTCGCCGACCACTGGAAACACCACGTCGCGCACCACGCCGTCCGGCTGGGCCAAGGTGGCGTCGGCCAGATTGAACAGCAGGTTCTGCTTTCCGGACACGCGCTTGAGGTCCTCCAGCAGTTCGCGTTCGACCTTGCGTTCGGCACGCGCGCCGATCTGGTGGATGGTCTCGATCAGCAAGTCCACCAGGTCGTCGGTCAGGCTGCGGGCGCGCAGGTAGACGAATGCGGCCAGCCAGGTGAGGCGCGCTCCATCGGGATGTCGGCGCAGGTCGCGGGGAACCTCGACCGATACGCGCTGCCGGCAGCGTTCCAGGTCGCGCGATGACGCTTGATCGAAGAGATCGGCGGGCAGCTCGATGCCACGGATCAGTTCCAGCTTCTCCAGTTCGTCCCGCATGCTGGCAAGGCCGGGACGGCCAGGACTGCCGCGCAGCTTCAGCAGAACGGCCGGGGCGCTGCCGGCGGCTTCCCCTTGAGCATCAGTAGCGCTTTCCTCGCTGTCGGTCTTCTCTGGGCGCAGCAAGGCATCCAGACGCTCGCGGGTCGGGGGCGGCAAGCGTTCAAAGACGCTTTTGTGGAAACGGTCTTCGTGGGCACGCAACGCGCTGCGCGCAAGCCGCTCCATCCGCTCGGGCGTTGGCGGCTCGATGGCGAGTTCGCGGCAGCGCGCTTCCAGCCGCTCGATCATCGGCTCAATGTCACCGCCAACTTCTCCGGCAACATGATCACGCAGCCACTCCGTCAGCATCTCGGCATCGGCCACCGTCGCTTCGCGGAAGCCGAAACGCACACGGATTTCGCCGCGCAGCCGCTCGGCAGTGCGGCCCGTGAGGAAGGCTTCGCCGTCGAGGGGCGCGGGTGCGTCAAGTTGTTTGGCGAGCGCGGCTATGCCCTGTACCTCGACTTCGGTTTCGTCGCGCGGGAAACGGCCGCGATCGCGGAAGAAGGTCAGCAGGATGGCAAAGCCCAACCGGTTCGCCCGGTTTTTGGTCATCACCAGTTCGCGTTCGGCTGGCGCCAATACCCACTGATCTTCCGTACTGCCGCCGCCGTCCGCCATACCGCTACGCTCCTGGGGGCACTGACGCGGGCCAGCCGGCCCGCGTCAGAGTTTCGATCAAGGTGGTCCGCTTCACGCCGAAGTTGCGGCACACGGCCGCCTTGGACATGCCACCTTCGAGCGCGGCGATAATGGCATCCAGCTTCTCGCCGGTGATTGCCTGCGGCCGGCCGCCGATCCGGCCACGTTTGCGGGCAGCAGCCAGGCCGGCAACGACACGCTCCTGGATCAAGGCGCGCTCGTACTGAGCGAGCGCGCCGAACACCTGGAACAGAAACTCGCCCGATGGCGTGGTGGTGTCCAGGTTCTCCGTCAGTGAGCGGAACGCCACCCGCTTGTCCTTGAGTGAGGTCACCAGGGCGAGCAGATGCGACAGTGAACGGCCGAGCCGGTCGAGCTTCCACACGACCAACACGTCGCCGGGGCGAACGAATTCGAGCGCCCGCGCCAGGCCCGCACGGTCATCCTTCGCGCCGGAAGCATGATCCTCGAACAGATGCCGCGCATCGACGCCCGCGGCGAGCAGCGCATCGCGCTGCAAATCCGTGCTCTGCCGGTCGGAATCCGACGACACACGCATGTAACCTACCAGCATAAGCGGAAAACCATCAAGAAGAGGTTTCCGCATGGTAGCGTCTGGCGACAGAGTTTTCCGCACAATTTTGCGGCCACTCGGAGCTTGGTGCAGAGGGCTGTTGAAGATCTGTCGACAAACAAATGTTTTCCGACAGGCCTTGGCATAGCGCACGCCCGCCTTGCAGCGTTCTATGAATAGCGCTTAGTAATGACGGCGTATATACTTTGTTAGTATCAAGTGGCAGGAGGCCCCGATCATGTCAAAACAAGCTGTTTTCACGATGAAGCTGGATCCCGAGTTGCGCGCCGAGTTCATGGCCGAAGCCGAGGCGGCCCATCGCCCGGCGTCGCAAGTGCTGCGCGAGTTGATGCGCGAGTTCATTCAGAGCCAGCGCAAGTCGCGCGAGTACGACGAGTTCCTGCGCCGCAAGGTCGAGGCCGGCCGGGCTTCAATGCGCGCTGGATTGGGGCGATCGAACGATGAAGTTGAGGCCGAATTCTCCGCACGGCGTGCCAGTGTGGCGAGCCAGTCGTGAGAGTTGTTTGGACGCCCGAAGCGCAGCAAGACCGTGCCGATGTGTGGGACTACATCGCAGCCGACAATCCGCGCGCGGCGGCCCGGATGGATGAGATTTTCAGCGACGCGGCCGCCCGGTTGATCCAGCACCCCATGCTGGGCAAGCCGGGAAAGATTCCCGGGACCCGCGAGTTGATCCCGCACGAAAGCTATCGCCTGGTGTACCAGATCGACGGCGAAACGGTGTGGATACTGACGCTGGTTCATACGGCCCGCCTGTGGCCGCCTGTGCGCGATTAAGAGATGATCATGGCAACAATGAAACGGCGCGTTGACAGACTGCTTTCGAGCCAGACCGCGGTCGGCGGCAGGCGGCCAGAAGCAGTCACTCATCGCTCCGCGATGCCGAGCCAATTTGCTATCAAATTTTTTAGAATCCCCAGCTCGTAGCGCTACAGCACTCAATTGCATCGCAAGTGCCAGCGTTGGCTTTCCTCCTTCACCCGTAAGGTAAAAATTGAAAAACCGTCTGTTTACTGTCCTTCTGACAGCCGCTGTCTTTGGTCTTGGCTCGGCTGTCAATGCTGCTGAAATTTCCAGTGCTGAAGCAATGAAAGCCATCTCTGCAGCCGTGCTGCCTGCCATGGAAAAGAACCAGATTCCTGGTATGGCTGTGGCATTGGTATTGGGGGACAAGACTTATGTCTTAAACTATGGCGTGTCAGATGTTGAGAAACAAACACCGGTAACTGACGAGACGATTTTTGAGATTGGCTCTATCAGTAAGACCTTCACAGCCACACTGGCGACGCACGCAGAAGCCACTGGGAAGCTGAAACTGACCGATACAGCAGCAAAGTATTTGCCTGAGTTGTCTGGTACGGACTTCGGTAACTTGCAGCTTTTCCATCTTGGAACGCACACCGTTGGCGGCATTCCTCTGCAGGTGCCTGATGAAGTCCAAACTCGGGAGCAGCTTCTGGAATACCTCCGCACCTGGAAGCCTGCGTACAAAACCGGCACGATGCGTACTTATGCAAACCCAAGCATCGGTGCTTTAGGGTGGATAACGGCGAAAAGTTTGGGGCAAGATTTCAGCACCGCCATGACTCAAACCATTTTCCAGCCCCTCGGTTTGACTAGCACTTATCTGAGCATCCCTGCACAGAAGATGTCCAGCTACGCTTGGGGCTACAACAACGATAAGAAGCCTGTGCGTGTCAATCCAGGCATGTTGGACAGTGAAGCCTACGGCATCAAAACCACGGCTACTGACCTGATCACCTTTGTGAAGGCCAACATGGGCA
The DNA here is from genome assembly GCA_035429665.1 of Azonexus sp. Taxonomy (GTDB): domain Bacteria; phylum Pseudomonadota; class Gammaproteobacteria; order Burkholderiales; family Rhodocyclaceae; genus Azonexus. The sequence continues at coordinate 623 of DAOMFF010000087.1, read as the reverse complement.
TGTTGCCCTTGGATAGCATGCTGCAATCGGCTTTAAACAATACCCGCAAGAGCTATTTCAGCGTAGGCCAGATGACTCAAGACCTCATCTGGGAGGAGTATGCAATGCCTGTTGACTTGCCTATGCTGCAAGAAGGCAATGCTCCCAAACTTATCCTGAATCCAACCCCAGTAAGCGCTAAGGTTCCTGCAGCCACACCTAACAGCAATGTGTGGGTTAACAAGACTGGTGCTACCAACGGCTTCGGTGCTTATGTTGCGTTTGTGCCTGAAAAGCGCTTCGGGGTTGTGTTGCTGGCCAATAAAAACTACCCCAATGCTGAACGGGTAGAAATTGCCCACAAAATTTATAGCAATCTAACCGGGAAACAATGACAGCTTTGGGTCGGCTGCCGTCGCGTGTGCAGTGTCAAAGCTGACATGACAAATACGTGAGATGGGCCGATGCTCGCCGTCCGGTCCGGCTGTTGAGTCTCCCCTGCAGGAGTCACAGCGCTCGTATGTCACGCGCCATCCTAGACGTCAGGCGGCCTCATCCAAACCGGAACAATTTGGACGTGAACGCCAGGGTGCCATTGCCGTGATCGAAATGGCGGCTGGTGACACGACTGCTTGATCTACCCC
>DAOMFF010000086.1:0-6033 GCA_035429665.1 Azonexus sp. | reverse complement strand
CCAGCGAACTGATCCCGCTCTGTCATCCGGTCGCCCTGACCCGGGTCAGCGCCGAGTTCGCGATCGACGTCGCACAGAATGCGGTGCATTGCGCCGTCACCGCCGAATGCCTCGGCCGCACCGGGGTCGAGATGGAGGCGCTGACCGCAACGGCCGTCGCCCTTCTGACTGTTTACGACATGTGCAAGGCGGTCGACCGCGGCATGCGTATCGGGAACGTTCGTCTGCTGGAGAAATCGGGAGGCAACTCCGGCCACTGGGTCACCAGCGAAGCCACGAACGCAACCGCGAACGATTGACATTCGTCGTAACCCGCCTGCTTGGCGACGCGAAACTGCGGGACACCAGAACCGGAAACCAAAAAGCCCGTCTGGTGTCAGACGGGCTCCCAGTTGCTGCCTATTCCGTTGCTCAGGCGCGCTGGATGTTCGACGCCTGCTTGCCCTTGGGGCCCTGGACGACGTCGAAGGAAACCTTTTCGCCTTCCTTCAGGGTCTTGAAACCATTCATGTTGATTGCCGAGAAATGTGCGAAGAGATCTTCGCTGCCATCGTCAGGAGTGATGAAGCCAAAACCCTTGGAATCATTGAACCACTTGACAGTACCGATTGCCATGTTTGCAACTTTCTTACAAAAAGCGAATGAATTGCCGGTCTCCCCGACTCCCTGTTTGAGCTCAGCGACCCGGTGCGTACGGCAACCTTGATGCAACATGAATCCAAACACAAGCGCTTTCTACCCCCGTCGTCTCACCACGTCAACAATTTTTCTTGACGCGGCGCAGCATAAGCTACGGAAAATGCAGCACTTTCCGGGAATTTTCGAGGTCCGGTAACAGTTGCACAATGGATTGGACTGTATAGAATCTATTCCATGGCTACGAAGTCTCAGGAAGGGAGTCTGCTGGAAGCACAACGTGCCAAGGCGATGCCTCCGAAGATGTACAAGGTGCTGTTGCTGAACGACGATTACACGCCGATGGAGTTTGTAATCGTCGTCCTTCAGCGTTTTTTTGCCATGGACACTGAACAGGCGACAAGAATCATGCTCAAAGTTCACAATGAAGGTCGCGGCGTCTGCGGGTTGTTCCCGCGCGACATCGCCGCCACCAAGGTTGAACAGGTAGGTGCGTTCGCCCGCCAGTACCAGCACCCGCTCGCTTGTATCATGGAGGAAAACTGATGATTGCCCAGGAACTCGAAGTCAGCCTGCACATGGCTTTTGTCGAAGCAAGGCAGAAGCGTCACGAGTTCATCACCGTCGAGCATTTGCTGCTGGCGCTGATTGACAACCCGTCGGCGGCAGAAGCCCTGCGCTCCTGCGGCGCCAAGCCCGAATCGCTGCGCAAGGATCTGACCAATTTCATCAACGAGCATACGCCGACGGTTTCCGGCGAGGACGACATCGACACGCAGCCTACACTCGGCTTCCAGCGTGTCATCCAGCGCGCCATCCTGCACGTCCAGTCGTCCGGAAAGAAGGAAGTGAATGGCGCCAACGTCCTGGTCGCCATCTATGGCGAGAAGGATTCGCACGCCGTCTATTTCCTTCAGAAACAGGGCGTCACGCGCCTCGATGTGGTGAACTTCATCTCGCATGGCATCGCCAAGGTTCCGCAGCCGAAGAATTCAGCGGAAGGCGAAGTGGAAACCGATGGCGAGAAGGAACAGTCCGGTCCTCTCGAACAATATACGATCAACCTCAACGCCCTGGCGCTGCAGGGAAAGATCGACCCGCTGATCGGTCGTGACAAGGAGATCGAGCGCGTCATTCAGACCCTGTGCCGGCGGCGCAAGAACAACCCGCTGCTGGTCGGCGAAGCTGGCGTCGGCAAGACGGCCATTGCCGAAGGCCTGGCCCGCGACATCGTCGAGGGCGACGTTCCCGAAATTCTGGCCAAGGCCAATGTCTATTCGCTGGACATGGGCTCGCTGCTGGCCGGCACTAAGTACCGCGGCGACTTCGAGCAGCGCCTCAAGGGCGTCATCAAACAGCTGGGCGACAACCCCAATGCCATCCTCTTCATCGATGAAATCCATACGCTGATCGGCGCCGGCTCCGCGTCCGGCGGCACGCTGGATGCGTCCAACCTGCTCAAGCCGGCGCTCTCGTCCGGCCAACTGAAGTGCATCGGCGCGACCACCTACACCGAATTCCGCGGCATTTTCGAGAAGGACAGCGCGCTCTCCCGGCGCTTCCAGAAGATCGACGTCAACGAACCTTCGGTCGCCGAAACCGTTGAAATTCTCAAGGGCTTGAAAGCACGCTTCGAGGCGCATCACGGCATCAAATATTCGGCCACGGCGATTTCGTCGGCCGCCGAACTGGCGGCACGCTACATCACCGACCGCCATTTGCCGGACAAGGCCATTGATGTCATCGACGAGGCTGGTGCAGCGCAGCGAATTCTGCCGAAGTCGAAGCAGAAAAAAGTCATCAACAAAATGGATATCGAAGAAATTGTCGCCAAGATCGCCCGCATTCCGTCGCAGCACGTATCACTGGATGACCGTGGCGCACTGAAGAATCTCGACCGCGATCTCAAGGCCGTCGTCTTCGGCCAGGACAAGGCGATCGACGCGCTGGCCAGGGCAATCAAGATGGCCCGTTCCGGACTTGGCAATCCGGGCAAGCCGATCGGCTCCTTCCTGTTCAGCGGCCCGACCGGGGTCGGAAAGACCGAGGTCGCCAGGCAACTGGCCTATTGCCTCGGCATCGAACTTGTGCGTTTCGACATGTCCGAATACATGGAGCGTCATGCCGTCTCCCGCCTGATCGGCGCGCCGCCGGGTTATGTCGGGTTCGACCAAGGCGGTCTGCTCACCGAGGCAGTCACCAAGAAGCCCTACTGCGTGCTGCTGCTCGACGAAATCGAAAAGGCGCACCCGGATATCTTCAATATCCTGCTGCAGGTCATGGATCACGGCACGCTGACCGACAACAACGGACGCAAGGCCGATTTCCGCAATGTCGTCATCATCATGACGACGAACGCCGGCGCCGCGGACCTGAACAAGTCCAGCATGGGATTTACCAGTACCAGGCAGACCGGCGACGAGATGGCCGAAATCAAGCGCATGTTCACCCCGGAATTCCGCAACCGGCTCGATGCGACCATCTCCTTCGCCGCTCTCGACCACGAGGTCATCCTGCGCGTCGTCGACAAGTTCCTGATGCAGCTCGAGGAACAGCTTCACGAGAGAAAGGTGGAGGCGCACTTCACCGAAGCCGTGAAGGAAATGCTGGCCGAGAAGGGCTTCGACCCGCAGATGGGCGCCCGCCCGATGGCACGCCTGATCCAGGACACCATCCGCTCGGCGCTCGCCGACGAATTGCTGTTCGGCAAGCTGGCCAGTGGCGGGCACGTCACGGTCGACCTCGACAAGGAGGGCAAAATCCGGCTCGACTTCGAAGAGGAAAAGAGCGAAGCCGTCGTCTGAACGATTGCCATCCACCCCGAAAGCCGTGCAAGATTGCACGGCTTTTTTATTTTGAGGATTCCACCATGACCTTCAAGACCCCAGACCTTTGCGATGAATTCGAAACCGAACTGGGCAAGACCGTGCGCGTCGTCGCCCCGATGTTCCAGCGCTACGGCGGCCACACCAGCTTTTCCGGAGAAATCGTCACGCTGAAGGTTTTCGAGGACAACTCGCTGGTTCGCGAAGCTTTCGCCGGAGACGGGAGCGGCAAGGTGCTCGTCATCGACGGCGGCGGCTCGCTGCGCTGTGCGCTGGTCGGCGACCAACTCGCCATCCTCGCCCGGAAGAACGGTTGGGAAGGCGTCGTCGTCTATGGTTGCATCCGCGATTCGGTCGACATCAACGGTATCGACATTGGCGTCCGCGCCCTCAACACCCACCCGCAGAAAAGCATCAAGAAGGGCGCCGGCGACCGCGACATCGCCGTCACCTTCGGCGGCGTCACGTTCAACCCCGGTGAATACCTTTACGCCGACGAAGATGGCGTGCTGGTCAGCAGCAAGCCATTGTGCTGATGCAAGGCAAAAACGTTTCACAAATGCAATTCACGTTTCGCATCATGAAACGTTGATGCCATGACACTGTTTTCATTGATAATTATTTTGTCTTATGTCTTATATAAGACTCTTGCTGCTGCGCAAAAAACTCTCTATAATTCAGCCATCGCTCAGGCTCAAATCGCCTCGGCGGAAACTCGTAACCCTCCAAAATCCAAACTCTTGAGGAATACACATGAGCACTCGCGAACAGCAAATCGCCGCCCTTGAAAAAGACTGGGCTGAAAACCCCCGCTGGAAAGGCATCAAGCGCGGCTACTCCGCTGCTGACGTCGTCCGCCTGCGCGGCTCGCTGCCGATCGAATACACGCTGGCCAAGCGCGGCGCGGAAACCCTGTGGGCCAAGGTCAACGGTGGCGCCAAGAAGGGCTACGTCAACGCTTTCGGCGCCATCACCGCCGGTCAGGCCATGCAACAGGCCAAGGCCGGCCTGGAAGCCGTTTATCTGTCCGGCTGGCAGGTCGCCGCAGACGGCAACACCTCGGAAACCATGTACCCGGACCAGTCGCTGTATGCCTACGATTCGGTGCCGACCATGGTTCGCCGCATCAACAACACGTTCAAGCGTGCTGACGAAATCCAGTGGTCGCGCGGCATCGAGCCGGGCAGCAAGGAATTCATCGACTACTTCCTGCCGATAGTCGCCGACGCCGAAGCCGGTTTCGGCGGCGTCCTGAACGCCTTCGAACTGATGAAGAACATGATCGCCGCCGGCGCCGCCGGGGTGCACTTCGAAGACCAGCTGGCGGCCGTCAAGAAGTGCGGCCACATGGGCGGCAAGGTGCTGGTTCCGACCCGTGAAGCCTGCGAAAAGCTGATCTCCGCGCGTTTCGCCGCCGACGTCATGGGCGTGCCGACCCTGATCCTGGCCCGTACCGATGCCGAAGCCGCGAACCTGCTGACCTCCGACTACGACGAGAACGACAAGCCCTTCCTCACCGGCGAGCGCACCCAGGAAGGCTTCTACCGCGTCAAGAACGGTCTGGAGCAGTCGATCTCCCGCGGCGTCGCCTACGCCCCGTATGCCGACCTCGTCTGGTGCGAAACCGGCGTGCCCGATATCGGCTTCGCCCGCGAATTCGCGCAAGCCGTGCTCGCCGCCTGCCCGGGCAAGCTCTTGTCCTACAACTGCTCGCCGTCCTTCAACTGGAAGAAGAACCTCAACGACTCGCAGATCGCTTCCTTCCAGGAAGATCTCTCCGCGCTCGGCTACAAGTACCAGTTCATCACCCTGGCCGGCATCCACATCAACTGGTACAACACCTTCCAGTTTGCCCACGCTTACGCCGGCGGCGAAGGCATGAAGCAGTACGTTGAAATGGTCCAGGAGCCGGAGTTCGCTGCCCGCGACAAGGGTTACACCTTCGTTTCGCACCAGCAGGAAGTCGGCGCCGGTTACTTCGACGACGTCACCACCGTCATCCAGGGCGGTTCCTCATCCGTCAAGGCCCTGTCTGGCTCGACCGAGGAAGAACAGTTCCACTAAGCTTCATCCGCTGCCTCACCCGGCAGCACAAGGGCCGGCACTCACAAGGTGCCGGCCTTTTCATTCGCTGATTCAGATTGCGCCGCCGGTAGTGATCAGTGACCCGGAACGTCGTTCTCGATGCCGAATTATTCACCGATCCGCTTGTCTGATTTTGAAACGCAACGGTTGCGTGCATACAACACCCGCCAACCGACCATCCGGGGAAACGAACGAAGAATCCCGGTTGGTCCGCTAGGATAAGCCGCAGTCCGCTGTTGCTTCTGCCATCGCAGGAGCAGACTTGTGAAATCCACTACAAGGAGGTCGACCATGACCAACACCGCAGAACTGCCAATTCCCGCCACCGACCAGCTTGAAAACCTGTCCGCCGATCAGCTGATCCCTGTCATCAAACCGAAGATGGCACGGCTGCTGGAACTCACCCAGGCAAATGGCTCCAGCGTGACACCAAAGGAAATCAACGCGCAGCTTGACCGTGTGCTGCGCGACTATGACGAGTTGACCG
>DAOMFF010000085.1:0-6047 GCA_035429665.1 Azonexus sp. | reverse complement strand
CCATGCTGCGCATCTGGGCAATCTGTTCCTTGAAGTCGTTGAGGTCGAAGCCCTTGCCGGATTTCACTTTCCTGGCAAAGGCAATGGCCTTTTCCTCGTCCAGCCCCTTCTTGGCCTCTTCGATCAGCGACAGCACATCGCCCATGCCGAGGATGCGAGACGCCATCCGTTCGGGATGGAAGGCCTCCAGCCCCGTCAGTTTTTCGCCAACCCCGGCAAACTTGATCGGCTTGCCCGTGATGTGACGTACTGACAGCGCTGCGCCGCCGCGTGCATCACCGTCCAGCTTGGTCAGCACGATGCCGGTCAGCGGCAAAGCCTCACTGAAGGCTTTGGCCGTGTTGACCGCATCCTGACCGAGCATGGCATCGACGACGAACAGCGTCTCGATGGGATTGAGTGCCGCATGCAGGCGCTTGATTTCGGACATCATTTCCTCGTCGACCGCAAGGCGTCCGGCGGTATCGACAAGCAGCACATCGTGATAGTGACGCCTGGCCCAGTCAACCGCCGCCAGCGCGATCGACTCCGGCTTCTCGCCGATGGTCGACGGGAAGAAATCGACCCCAGCCTGGCCGGCGACCAACTTCAACTGCTCGATGGCTGCCGGACGATAGACGTCGCAGGACACTGCCAGCACCTTCTTCTTGTGGTTTTCCTTGAGGAACTTGCCGAGCTTGCCAACGGTGGTCGTCTTGCCCGCGCCTTGCAGGCCAGCCATCAGCACGATAGCTGGCGGCCGGGTATTGAAGCTGATCCCTTCATGCGCATCACCCATGACCCGGGTCAGTTCGCGATGAACGACACCAACCAGTGCCTGGCCGGGGCTCAGCGAGCTGATGACCTCCTCGCCGACCGCCTTGTCCCTGACCGCAGCGATGAAGTCCTTGATCACCGGCAACGCGACGTCGGCCTCGAGCAGCGCCATGCGCACTTCACGCAAGGCGTCGCTGATATTGGATTCAGTCAGGCGCGCTTCGCCCTTGAGCGTCTTCATGACGCGGGCAAGGCGGTTGGTCAGGTTATCGAGCATGGCGGATAGGCTTCTAGTAGAATTTGCGAATGTCCAACATTGTAATTCAGCTTCTGCCCCACATCCTCGCCGCCCTTCTCTATGGCGCGCTCGGCATCCATTTCTGGAACACGAGATGGCGCGAACACGAGGGACAAAGCATCGCCTGTCCCATGCGGCCGTGGGAGCGGCTGGCCATTGCCGCAGCCCTGCTGATCCACGCCGTCGGCCTCTACGGCGCCCTGTTTGGCGAAGGGGGCATGCGCTTCTCGTTCAGCTTCGCCCTGTCGCTGATGATGTGGCTTGCCGTCCTGATCTACTGGCTGGAAAGCTTCATGGCGCGCATGGAGGGCATGCAACCGATGGTCCTGCCGCTGGCCGCGCTCTGCGCCGTGTTACCGGTGATCTTTCCCCAGGTGCATCTGATCGCCAACGCCGGCGCCACTGGCTTTAAGTTGCATTTTCTGGCGGCCATGCTTGCCTACAGCCTGCTCACTCTTTCCGCGCTGCACGCGATTTTCATGGGTTTTACTGAAAACGCCCTGCACAAGCGCCTGATGAAGCGCAGCCTTGCCAGCCTGCCACCTCTCTTGGCGATGGAATCGCTGCTCTTCCGCATGCTCCTTCTGGGCTTCGTCTTGCTGACATTGACGGTCGGCAGCGGCGTGCTCTTCTCGGAAGCCCTTTTCGGCAAGCCCTTGTCCTTCGATCACAAGACCTTGTTCGCCTTCGCGTCCTGGGGCATTTTCGCAACCCTGCTGGTTGGGCGCCACGCCTGGGGCTGGCGCGGCAAGCGTGCCCTGCGCTGGACGCTTGCCGGATTCTCCCTGCTGATCCTGGCCTATGTCGGCAGCCGCTTTGTCGCCGAGGTCATACTCGGTCGCGGGTAAACCGTGGCTGGGGTTCCATTGTCGGCGCAGCTGATCATTCTTGCCGTTCTCCTCGCCCTGTCGGCGTTTTTTTCGATCAGCGAGACCGCCATGATGGCCTGCAACCGTTTCCGGCTGCGCCACCTCGCCCAGTCCGGAAATCACGCAGCTGGAAAGGCTCTCGCCCTTCTCGCCCAGACCGACAAGATGCTGGGTGTCATCCTGCTCGGCAACAACCTGGTCAATGCCGCGGCGGCGACCCTGGTCAGCGTCATCGCCATCGAACTGTTCGGCGAGGAAAAGTGGGCACTGGCGGCGGGAACCCTGATCGTCACCTTTGCCATCCTGGTGTTCTCGGAGATCACCCCGAAAATCGTCGGGGCGACCTACGCCGATCGCATCGCCCTCGTTCTCGCCCATGTACTCGCACCGCTTCTGCGCCTATTCTATCCGCTCGTCTGGTTCATCAACCTCTTCGCCAGCGGACTGCTGCGCCTGCTGCACCTCTCGCCCGAACCATCGGCCGAGACCGTTCGCCTCTCACCGGAGGAACTGCGTAGCCTTGTGCTTGAATCTTCGCACCTGATGCCCCACAAGCATCGGAGCATACTCTCGAGCCTCTTCGATCTCAACGACATCACGGTCGAGGACGTAATGACTCCGCGCGGCAAGATCGAGATTCTCGACGTAGACCTGCCCTGGGACGAGGTCCACACCCAGTTGGCGACCAGTCACCACAGCCGGCTTCCGGTCTGCCACGGATCGCTTGACCAGCCGCTGGGGATCCTGTCGCTGCGCCGGCTTCTCGGCAGGATTGGCGGCGGCGAATTCGACAGGGCGGCGATGCTCGAACAGATGCAGCCAGCCTACTATATCCCCGCCGGGACCGGGGTATTCTCGCAACTCGCCTTCTTCCAGGAGAACCGGCAGCGCATCGGATTCGTTGTCGATGAATACGGTGAGATACTTGGTCTGCTGACACTTGAGGACATCATCGAAGAATTTGTCGGCGAATTCACCACCTCCCTGCCCGGACTCGGTCAGGCACTTGCCTGGGATGACCATGGAAGCGCGATCGTCGAGGGCTCTCGACAACTGCGCGAAATCAACCGCATCCTTGACCTGCATTTTCCTCTGGACGGGCCGAAAACACTCAATGGACTCATTCTTGAACACTTTCAGGATATTCCGGATGCCGGTGTTAGTATCCGTTTGGCCGGGGTAACCATCGAAATCCTCAAGACAGAGGATCGCAACGTCGTCATCGTGCGCATATTCAGGCCCACCCGTCGCTGAAGCTGCCTTGTCCAGTCTTTACAAAAGGGGGGCTCCGTAGCATCATCGCTCAATCTAAACGGCATCTGACGCGCAACCCAATGTCCGCCATACCCCAAGCAAACCCCCTCAGCGGTCTCGCCCGCGCCTTGGTACAGGCAGGACGGCTCAAGGAACCGGAAGCCGAACAGTTGATCAGCCAGGCTCATCACGAAAAACACTCGCTGATCGAACAGATCATTGCCAGTCAGAAAATTTCGTCGCTCGATCTTGCCCGTTTCGTAGCTGACACCTTTGGCTATCCGCTGCTCGATCTGTCTGTTTTCGATGAAGCGCACATTCCGACAAATGCCATCGACCGCAAGTTGATTGCCGCTCATCGGGTCATCCCGCTCAACAAGCGGGGAAATCGGCTCTCCGTGGCCATCGCCGACCCGACCAATCTGCGGGCGCTGGACGAAATCCGTTTTCAAACCGGCTTGGGCGTCGACCCCGTGGTCGTCGAACACCCGAAGCTGGTTCCCTTGGTCGCCAAGTATGCCGAATCCGCGGAAGACGCGCTGAGGAGCCTCTCGACTGACGACATCAACCTTGATTTCCTCGACGACGAATCGGCCGGCAAGGTGGACGATACGACATCGCAGGAAATCGACGATGCGCCAGTGGTCCGGTTCATTCAGAAAATGTTGCTTGACGCGATCAACGATGGCGCCTCGGACATCCATTTTGAGCCTTACGAGAAGTACTATCGCATTCGCATCCGCGTGGACGGCGTTCTGCGTGAAGTTGCGACACCGCCGCTGGCGATCAAGGACAAGATTGCATCGCGGATCAAGGTTATTTCACGTCTGAACATTGCTGAAAAACGGGTCCCTCAAGATGGCCGGATGAAACTGGTTCTTTCGAAGAACCGTGCCATCGACTTCCGGGTGAGTACCTTGCCAACCCTGCAGGGTGAGAAGATCGTGTTGCGTATTCTGGACCCGACCTCAGCGACGCTCGGAATCGAGGCTCTTGGTTATGAACCGGAACAAAAGGCGATACTGCTTGATGCCATCAGCCGCCCCTATGGCATGGTGCTGGTTACCGGGCCGACCGGTTCCGGCAAGACGGTGTCCCTGTACACCTGCCTCAACATCCTGAACAAGGACGGCGTCAATATCTCGACTGCAGAGGATCCCGCCGAAATCAATCTGGCCGGCATCAACCAGGTGAATGTGGACGACAAGGCCGGACTGACCTTTGCGGTTGCCCTGCGTGCCTTTCTGCGCCAAGACCCGGACATCATCATGGTCGGCGAGATTCGCGACCTGGAAACGGCGGAAATCGCCGTCAAGGCCGCCCAGACCGGTCACATGGTCATGTCGACGCTGCACACTAACGATGCCCCGGCCACCCTGACCCGTCTGATGAACATGGGCGTGCCAACCTTCAACATCGCCTCGAGCGTCCTGCTCATCACCGCGCAGCGCTTGGCGCGCCGCCTGTGCAACTGCAAGAAGCCGATCGACGTACCGAGCAAGACCCTCCTCGAGGCAGGTTTCACCGAAGCAGACCTCGACGGTTCATGGACTCTCTTCGGCCCCGGCGGTTGCGAGCGCTGCAAGGGTACCGGTTACAAAGGGCGCGTCGGCATCTATCAGGTCATGCCCGTTTCCGAGGCGATCCAGCGACTGATCATGAGTGGGGCAGGTGAAATGGATCTGGCGGAACAGGCGGCACGCGAGGGGGTAAAGAACCTGCGCGAATCCGGCCTGCTCAAGGTAAAGCAGGGCCTGACCTCGCTTGACGAGGTACTGAGCACAACGAATGTATAACGGGGAAGGATAACGGATGGCTACCGCCACAAGGGCTAGAACCCTCACAATTAGGGAATACACTTTCGTCTGGGAAGGAAAGAACCGGGATGGCAAGCCGGTTCGTGGCGAGATGCGCGCAGCGAGCGAGGCAGTGGTTCAGACCAGCCTGCGCCGTCAGGGGGTAATGAACGCGCGGGTCAAAAAGGCGCGCTTCAAGGTTGGCGGGAAAGTCACTGAAAAGGAAATCACCCTCTTTACGCGCCAACTAGCCACGATGATGAAATCGGGGGTGCCCTTGCTCCAGGCTTTCGACATTGTCGGTCGCGGCCATGCCAACGGTGCGGTTGCCAAACTTCTGCTCGACATCAAGGCCGACGTCGAAACCGGCAGTTCGCTGTCGCAAGCTTTTCGCAAGTATCCGCGGTATTTCGATGCCCTGTACTGCAACCTCGTTGCCGCCGGCGAACAGGCCGGAATCCTGGATACCCTTCTCGAAAGACTGGCGACCTACAAGGAAAAGATTCTCGCCATCAAGAGCAAGATCAAGTCCGCCCTGTTCTACCCGATCGCCGTCATCGTCGTCGCCTTCATCATCACCGCCGTGATCATGATTTTCGTCATCCCGGCCTTCAAGGACGTGTTCAAGAGCTTCGGCGCCGACTTGCCCGCGCCGACCCTGCTGGTAATCGCCATCTCGGACTTCTTTGTCGCCTACTGGTGGGCAATCTTCGGCATCATTTTCGGTGGTCTCTATTTCTTCTTCGAGGCTTGGAAGCGCTCGGAAAAAGTGCAGATGGCGATGGACCGTTTGCTTCTTCGCTTGCCCATTTTCGGCGACATCATCCGCAAGGCAGTGATCGCACGCTGGTCGCGCACGCTGTCCACGATGTTCGCTGCCGGCGTGCCGCTGGTCGAATCGCTGGATTCGGTTGGCGGTGCCGCCGGGAACTACGTCTACAAAGCCGCCACCAAGCAGATTCAAGGCGAGGTTTCGACCGGCACCAGCCTCACGAATGCGATGACGAACGTCAATCTGTTCCCCAACATGGTGACGCAGATGGTGGCGATCGGCGAGGAATCAGGCGCCCTCGA
>DAOMFF010000084.1:0-6089 GCA_035429665.1 Azonexus sp. | reverse complement strand
ACGTCATGCGTCCCGACCTTGTTCGGCGAACCCCAGCCGATCTGCGTCCGGCAGACGATCAGCGTCGGCTTGCCGCGCACTTCCCTGGCTTCGCCAATGGCGGCGGCGACGGCCGCGGCATCGTGGCCATCGACCGGACCGATGACATGCCAGCCGTAGGCGCGGAAGCGGGCCGGCGTGTCGTCGCGGAACCAGCCTTCGACATGGCCGTCGATGGAAATCCCGTTGTCGTCGTAGAAGCAGGTGAGCTTGTCGAGGCCCCAGACGCCGGCCAGCGAACACGCTTCGTGGCTGATCCCTTCCATCAGGCATCCGTCACCGGCAAAGACCCAGGTGCGGTGATCGACGACGGCGTGGCCGGGCTTGTTGTAGCGTTGCGCCAGCAGCTTCTCGGCGAGCGCCATGCCGACGGCGTTGCTCAGGCCCTGGCCGAGCGGGCCGGTGGTCGTCTCGATTCCCGGCGTATGGCCGACTTCCGGATGCCCGGCGGTGCGGCTGCCGAGCTGGCGGAAGTTCTTCAGTTCGTCGAGTGGCAGGTCATAGCCGGTGAGATGCAGCAAGGCATAGGCCAGCATCGAACCGTGGCCGTTCGACAGGACGAAGCGGTCGCGGTCGGACCATTGCGGATTGGCGGGATTGTGCTTGAGGTGGTCGCGCCAGAGGACTTCGGCGATATCGGCCATGCCCATCGGGGCGCCCGGGTGGCCGGATTTTGCCTTCTCGACGGCGTCGACCGCAAGAAAGCGGATGGCATTGGCCAGCGTGCGCCGGGATATGTTTTCGCTCATGTGTCTCTCCATTTTCTTGTGCTGTCAGGCGCGGCGCTTCTTGTCGATCAGGCGCAGGACCATCGGCGTGAAGATCATCTGCATGGCCAGCCCCATCTTGCCGCCGGGCACGACCAGGGTGTTCGGACGCGTCATCATCGCCCCGTGCAGGATGTTGAGCAGGTACTGGAAATCAATGCCCTTGGGATTGGCAAAGCGGATCACCACCATGCTTTCGTCCGCCGAGGGAATATCGCGGGCAATGAACGGGTTGGAGGTATCGACGATGGGCACGCGCTGGAAATTGACATGGGTGCGCGAGTACTGCGGACAGAGGTGGCCGATGTAATCCGGCATCCGGCGCAGGATGGTGTCGGTTACCGCCTCCTGGGAGTAGCCGCGCGTCTTCTGGTCGCGATGCAGTTTCTGGATCCATTCCAGGTTGATGATCGGCACCACGCCGACGCAAAGATCCACCTGTTTGGCAACGTCGATCTTGTCGTCCGCGTAGGCGCCATGCAGGCCCTCGTAGAACATCAGGTCGGTGCCGGCCGGGATGTCCTGCCAAGGAGTGAAGGTGCCCGGTTCCTGGCCGTAAGGCTCGGCTTCGCCGGCATCGTGCAGGTACTTGCGAGCCTTGCCGCCACCGCTGCGGCCGTAGTCGATGAACAATTGCTCGAGTTCCGCGAGCAGATTGGCTTCGGGACCGAAATGGCTGAAATGGCGGTTGCCCTTTTCTTCCTGCGCTTTCATCTCGGCGCGCATGCTCAGGCGATCGTAACGGTGGAACGAATCGCCCTCGACGATCTCCGCCTTCAAGCCCTCCCGGCGAAAGATGTGCTGGAAGCTCTGCATCACGGTACTGGTGCCGGCGCCGGATGAACCGGTAATGGCGATGATGGGATGTTTGACGGACATGATGATTTCCCCGCAGGTTTGAAATTCGGTGGCGATTCGGTCGGGAACTATTCGCGGTACAGCGAACGCTCGGAAAAGAGCGGCGATTCGAAGGGGCGATCGGAGCCATCGTCGTATGCGCGGTGATAGCGCTCGACGCGCTCGACCTCGTTCTTCGACCCGAGAATGACCGGCACACGCTGGTGCAGGCCGGACGGCGCGACGTCAAGAATGCGCCCGCGCCCGGTCGACGCCGCGCCGCCCGCCTGCTCGATCAGCATCGCCATCGGGTTGGCTTCGTAGAGCAACCGCAGACGACCGGGCATCGGGGGATCCTTGCTGTCCTTCGGATACATGAAAATGCCGCCGCGGATCAGGATGCGATGCACCTCCGCGACCATCGAGGCAATCCAGCGCATGTTGAAATCCGCGCCGCGCACGCCGGACTTGCCGGCCTTGCACTCACTGACGTAGCGCTGGACGGGCGGCTCCCAGAAGCGCTCGTTGGAAGTGTTGATGGCGAATTCGCGGGTATCTTCGGGGATGCGGATGTCGGGATGGGTCAGGATGAAATTGCCGTTCTCGCGATCCAGCGTAAACCCGTGCGTGCCCGCCCCCAACGTCAGCACCATCATCGTCGACGGGCCATAAATGGCATAGCCGGCGGCCAGTTGTTCCCGGCCCGGACGCAGGTAATCGCCGAGTTCGGCATCGCCTGCGGTCGACCGGGCAAAAATCGAGAAGATGGTGCCCACCGAGACATTGACGTCGCTGTTCGATGACCCGTCGAGCGGGTCGAACACCAGCAGATAGCGGCCGCGCGGGTACTGTTCCGGAATGCGGTAAGGGCCGTCCATCTCCTCCGAGGCCAAGCCGGCCAGTTGGCCGCCCCATTCGCAATGATGGAGAATGGCCTCGTTGGTCAGGACGTCGAGTTTCTTCTGGACTTCGCCCTGGACGTTGGTGCTGTCGAGCGCGCCAAGATTCCCGGCGAGGGCGCCCTTGGCGACCATTGCCGAGATGGTCTTCACGGCGGCGGCAACGTCGATCAGCAGGGCGCCGAGTTCGCCATGCTGCGCCCGCGTCTGCTCGATAACAAATTTGGAAAGGGTCGTACGTCCGAATTGCATGTTACCTCCCGTCATTTCTGTCTTATTGCGCCGAGACAAAAGATAAGTGATTTATTAATTAAGTAACAGTCAGTTATTCTTAACGACGCATTAAGCCATCACTTATTAAATTCGTGCTTACGGTACGCTTCAGAAATTCTGACTGGAGCAATCCGGCCGCGCCGACTATCTTTGGGCCACATGAACAGATTACACGCGCTGATCTTCGATGTTGACGGCACGCTGGCGGAAACCGAACGCGACGGGCACCGCCCGGCTTTCAACGCCGCCTTCTCCGAACTCGGCCTCGACTGGCATTGGGATGAAGCACTCTACCGGCGCCTGCTGGACATCACCGGCGGCAAGGAGCGCATCCGCCATTTCGCCGCGCGCCACGCCCCCGAGATGGCCGCCGGCGCCAATTTCGAGGTTCTGGTCAGACGGTTGCATCTCGCCAAGACTGCCCATTACGTCCGTCTCGTCGAACAGAGGTGCCTGCCCTTGCGCCCCGGCATCGCGCGCCTGATCGACGAAGCGCGCCAGGCCGGCATCCGGCTGGCGATCGCCACAACCACCTCACCCGATAATGTCGAGGCGCTGCTCAGGGCCAGCCTGGCGCCGGAAGCCGCGAACTGGTTCGAAGTCATCGGCGCCGGCGACATCGTCGCGGCTAAGAAGCCGGCCCCCGATATCTATTGCTGGGTGCTCGACCGTCTCGGCCTGCCCGCCGACGCCTGCCTTGCCATCGAGGATTCGGAAAATGGCCTTAAATCGGCGTTGACCGCGGGATTGCGCTGCTTGGTGACCGTCAGCGAATACACGGCGGGCCAGGATTTTGCGGGCGCAGAAGCGGTGGTGAGCGATCTTGGGACAACGTCATTGGCTGACCTTGTGGCGATCCATGGTCTGAATCGCACGCCGGCCGAGCGCCAGCAGTTCCACAAGGGGCATCCGTTGGCCGGCGCGGCCGGTCACGACAACCCTTAACATAAGACATCAATTAACTTTACAGTAAGAATATTTGACTTTTGTTTATCTATCGAGCGCCTTAGGATTCGTTCCATTACAGGACAACCCACGAATCCCATAGGAGACAAACGATGGATCAGTCGAACCGCTACGCCGACCTCAGCCTCAAGGAAGCCGACCTGATCGCCGGCGGGGGGCATATTCTGGTCGCCTACAAGATGAAGCCCAAGGCCGGCCACGGCTACCTCGAAGCCGCCGCCCACTTCGCCGCCGAGTCGTCGACCGGCACCAACGTCGAGGTGTGCACCACCGACGAATTCACCAAGGGCGTCGATGCGCTGGTCTACCTGATCGACGAAGCCACCGAAGAGATGCGCATCGCCTACCCGATCGACCTCTTCGACCGCAACATCACCGACGGCCGCATGATGATCGTCTCCTTCCTGACGCTGGTCATCGGCAACAACCAGGGCATGGGCGACATCGAGCACGCCAAGATCCATGACTTCTACATGCCCGAGCGCGCCATTCAGCTGTTCGACGGCCCGTCCAAGGACATCTCCGACATGTGGCGCATCCTCGGCCGCCCGGTCAAGGACGGCGGCTACATCGCCGGCACCATCATCAAGCCCAAGCTCGGCCTGCGCCCCGAGCCCTTCGCCCACGCCGCCTACCAGTTCTGGCTGGGCGGCGATTTCATCAAGAATGACGAGCCGCAGGGCAACCAGGTCTTCGCGCCGATGCGCAAGGTCATGCCGCTCGTCTATGACGCGATGAAGCGCGCCATGGACGAAACCGGCGAGGCCAAGCTGTTCTCCGCCAACATCACCGCCGACGACCATTACGAGATGATCGCCCGCGGCGAGTACGTCCTCGAGACCTTCGGCCCGGATGCCGACAAGGTAGCCTTCCTGGTCGACGGCTATGTCGGCGGTCCGGGCATGGTCACCACCGCCCGCCGCTGCTTCCCCAACCAGTACCTGCACTACCACCGCGCCGGCCACGGTGCCGTCACCTCGCCTTCGGCCAAGCGCGGCTACACCGCCTACGTGCTGGCCAAGATGTCGCGCCTGCAAGGCGCTTCCGGCATCCACGTCGGCACCATGGGCTACGGCAAGATGGAAGGCGACAAGGACGACCGCGCCTGCGCCTACATCATCGAGCGCGACAGCTACACGGGGCCGGTCTACCACCAGGAGTGGTACGGCATGAAGCCGACGACGCCGATCATCTCCGGCGGCATGAACGCGCTGCGCCTGCCCGGCTTCTTCGAGAATCTCGGCCACGGCAACGTCATCAATACGGCCGGCGGCGGCGCCTATGGCCACATCGACTCGCCGGCGGCCGGCGCCAAGTCGCTGCGCCAGGCCTACGAATGCTGGAAAGCCAAGGCCGACCCGATCGAATGGGCCAGGGAACATCCGGAATTCGCCCGCGCCTTCGCTTCCTTTCCCAACGATGCCGACAAGCTCTATCCGGGCTGGCGCGAGAAACTGGGCGTCCACAAGTAAGACGCTGCCACGGTCGACCCCGCTGCGGCGGGGTTTTTCATCTGGACCCCGAGCGAAAGAATCCGCCATGCACAACAACGATGCCTACAAGGTTCGCCGCGAGCCCTTCTACCAGGCGCAGGGCAACGAAACCGAACTCTACGCAGCCGCCTATGCCGCCCGCCTGCCAGTCATGCTCAAGGGGCCGACCGGCTGCGGCAAGTCGCGCTTCGTCGAGTACATGGCCTGGAAGCTGGGCAAGCCGCTGATCATGGTCGCCTGCAACGAGGACATGACCGCCGCCGACCTCGTCGGCCGCTTCCTGCTCGACGCCGACGGCACGCGCTGGCAGGACGGCCCGCTGACGCTGGCGGCGCGCATCGGCGCCATCTGCTACCTCGACGAAATCGTCGAAGCCCGGCAGGACACGCTGGTCGTCATCCATCCGCTGACCGACCACCGGCGCACCCTGCCGCTCGACAAGAAGGGCGAACTGGTCGAGGCCCATCCCGACTTTCAACTGGTCATTTCCTACAACCCCGGCTACCAGAGCCTGATGAAGGATCTCAAGCAATCGACCAAGCAGCGCTTCACCGCCTTCCAGTTCGACTACCCGGACGCCGCGCTCGAAGCCGGCATCGTCGCCACGGAAGCTGCGGTCGACCGTGAAATGGCAGCCAAATTGGTCGCGGTCGCCCACGCCGGCCGCCGCCTCAAGGGCCACGGCCTCGACGAAGGCATCTCGACGCGGCTGGTCGTCTACGCGGCGACGCTGATCGGCCACGGCGTGACGCCGGTCGACGCCTGCAAGATGGCGATGGTGCGCCCGATCACCGACGATGCCGACGTGATCGACG
>DAOMFF010000083.1:3882-6090 GCA_035429665.1 Azonexus sp. | reverse complement strand
TTGACGATGACTTCCTCGGCGCCGTCGACGACGTGGGCATTGGTGAGAATCGTGCCATCCGGACTGACGATGAAGCCTGATCCCAGACCGCGTGCCGGCGTGTCGCCCCGATTCTGCGGAGCACCGAAACGGCGGAGGAAGTCCGGAATGGAATCATCGTCGTCGAATTGGGGCGATTTGGGTCCGTGCGAGCCTGCCTTGCGCGTGCCGGATACGCTGATATTGACTACCGACGGGCTGTTGTGCGCAACGATGCCGCTCATGTCCGGCAATGCGGCGCCCGCAGTTGCGACCGGCTGGCTCATCGTGATGGGAGCGGTGGCAGCGACTTGCGATGCAGGTGCTTGCGATGCGGGGGAGTTGGCGTGGCCGAGAGTGTAGGCACCGGTCAGCGCCGCCACAACGGCGGCAGCGCCCGCGGTCAGTTTGTGTTTGTTCGAGTTCATGGCGTTCTCCTGGGTAGATTCCGGGCAGGCACGATGCCTGCCGACGGGAGAAGGATGCCTCGGCCAGACTTAAGACTGACTTAAGAACCACTGCCGGCGCAAGTCCTGCGCGATCAGGCAGGCCGGGCGGTGCCGGGAAACACGATCCTGGCGGTGAGTCCGCCTCCTGGCGTGTCGTTGAGGCGCACTTGCGCCTTGTGCCGCCGGGCAATGGTGCGAACGATCGCCAGACCGAGGCCGCTGCCGCTGGGGCTCTGCCCGCTGCGGCGATAGAAACGGTCGAATACTCGTTCGCGCTCGTCCGCGGGAATCCCCGGGCCGTTGTCGGCGACTTCCAGCCAGACCCCGCCGGCGTCAATGCCGCAGCTAACGTCGACCTTCCCGCCCGCCGGGGTGTAGCACAAGGCATTGGCAACGAGGTTGGCGAGCAGGGTGCGCAGCGCATCGCCATCGCCCATGATGGTCGCCGCCGGGTCGAGCACGCTGACGCCAAGGTCGATCTCCTTGGCATCGGCAAGCGTGGCGTGGTCGGCGACGACCTGACGCAATACCTCGGCGAGGGAAATTTCGGTAAACGCGCACAGCCTGGCGCCGGCTTCGTTACGCGCCAGAGCGAGCAGTTGTTGCACGGTGTGGATCGCCCGCTCGAGCCCCGCCTTGAGATTGCCCAGCGCCTCGGAACGCTCGGCCTCGCCCGTCGCGCGTTCCAGCAGCCCCGCCTGAAGTTGCAGGGCGGTCAACGGCGTGCGCAGCTCATGCGCGGCATCAGCGATGAAATCACGCTGTATCTGCAGCGTCGCACGCAGGCGTTCGAGCAACTCATTGAGCGAAACGACCAGCGGGCGCGCTTCGTCGGGAACGCCGCTTTCCGTGAACGGATCAAGCGCTTCGGATGTCCGCGTCCGCACCGAGCGGGCAAGGTCGGTCAGCGGTCGGAGTTCCCGGCTGACGATCAGCCAGATCAGCAGCGCGATGAGGGGCAACAGGACCATGAACGGCGTCAGCGTACGCAATGCCGCTGTCGCTGCCAGCCTCGCGCGTACGCGGGTCGGCTGGGCGACGGCAATGGTTTCGCCGCGGTATCGCAGGGCATAGACGCGCCAGGTCTCCTCGGTGGTTCGTTCCGTGGCGAAGCCAAGGCGAGCAATCTCGGGCAGGGGCCGGTGCGGACGCGAGGAGTAGATGGTGAGACCGTTGCGATCCCAGACGCGGATGACGAAATCGAAACTCGTCTCGCCGGCCAGCGCCTCCGTTGAGCCCTGAAACGTCTGGTTGCGCAGCGCCAGGGCGATCTGTTCCAGGTGGTAATCGAAAATGGTGTTGGCTTCTTCCTTTGCCGCGCTGAAGGTCGCCCAGGCGCCGAGGAGCATGACCACGGTCATTGCCGCGGTGAGGGCCAGCACGAGTTTGCCGCGGATGGAATTCATGCCTGTCTCGGCACCATGTAGCCGACGCCACGGACATTGCGGATCAGCTCGCTGCCGATCTTGCGGCGCAGGGCGTGAATATGCACCTCGACCGCATTGCTACCGATTTCCTCTTCCCATCCGTAGAGGCGGTCTTCAAGCTGGCTGCGCGAAAGCGGCACGCCGGGCACCTGCAGCAGGGCATGCAGCAGCGCGAACTCACGGCCCGAGAGCTTGACCGCGGTGCCGTTCAGGCGCACTTCGTGGGTCGCCGGATCGAGATGCAGCGGCCCGTGCTCGATTACCGGGGTTGCCCTTCCGGAACGTCGGCGCAGCAGCGCCCGCAAGCGCGCGGC
>DAOMFF010000083.1:1973-3782 GCA_035429665.1 Azonexus sp. | reverse complement strand
TTACCGGGGTTGCCCTTCCGGAACGTCGGCGCAGCAGCGCCCGCAAGCGCGCGGCAAGCTCGTTCAAGTCGAAAGGCTTGACCAGGTAATCGTCGGCGCCGGTATCGAGACCGGCAATCCGGTCTTCGACCGAGTCCCTGGCAGTGATGATCAGGATCGGCACGCTGTTCCGCTTCCGCCGCCACTGCGCGAGCAGTTCCAGCCCGCTCCGGCCGGGGAGCCCCAAGTCAAGCAGGATCGCATCGTATTCGTTGGTCGCGACGGCGAGTTCGGCCGAATTGCTGTCACGTGCCCAGTCCGCCGTGTAGCCATCCTGGCGAAGTCCGGTGCGGATGCCGGCGCCAATCATGGGGTCGTCTTCAACGATCAGGATGCGCATCGCCAATTACGCTGGATTGGCACGCTGTTGGCTGTACCGATGAAGTTTCTTCGATATCGCGGCTTGCGGAATGTGCATGCGGGCATTGTAGCGACATCGTCACAATGGAGCGACCGGTAGGGGAAGCCTGTTTCACAGTCTTGCGGATTCTCGATCTTCGCCGTCCCGCAGCGGATGGCACAGACCGGTTTCGCGAGGGACTGAACTCGTTGGCCAAAATGTTTGTCTAATTCTAAATAAATTAAATTGCGCAGCAGCATCTCCCGTTTCCGATGGTTGAAACAGAAAGGAGACCGTGCATGGGCTCTCTGGGTATTCAGAAACTCAAGGTCGTAGCGTTGGCTGTTGCGGATCTTCCGCGCGCAATGCGCTTCTACGGCGAAACACTGGGCCTGCCTCCGGCATTCGAGGGTGCGCGTCAGGTTGGCTTCAGTCTGGGCAATGCCATCGTGATGCTGAAGTCCGGGGATGACGGATGGTATGCGCTTCCCACGGAGCAACTCAACCCGCGCATTACCTTGGCAACCGATCATGCGCCCGATACGGAGCGCGAACTCAGGGCGCGCGGCGTGACCATTGCCAATTCCGTGCAGCCGTACCCTGCGGAAGGTTTCTATGTAGGGAGCTTTCTTGACAGCGAGGGCAACAGGATCTGGTTCTGCTCGCCGATCGAAGGTGCGGTAACGGATCGAGCATGACGGTTCGGCCGGCGTTTTCGGGACCGTCGCCGGCTGGTTCGAGGTCCGAGGTCCCGGTATTCATGAGGAGTTCGATGATGGCCACTTACATTGCACTGATGAACTTTACGGACCAGGGGATCCGCAGCGTCAAGGAGACCACGAAACGCGCCGAAGCGGTCATGGAGGCGGCCAAGATGTTCGGCGCCAGCATGCCGCAGATTTACTGGACACTTGGGCAATATGATCTGATTGCCGTCATCGAGGCGCAGGATGAAGAGTCGGCAACAGCGTTCGCGCTGGCAATCGGCGCCGCGGGCAATGTTCGCGGGCAGACCTTGAGAGCCTTTTCCAAGGACGAAATGAACGGAATTCTCGGCAAGATGGGATAGAAGCCATGCCAGCCCAACCGTCCCTGGGCGTGCAGCCAATGGACGGACGGGGAAGCCGGAGTCTGTCGTTCACATCAAGCCATTGGCGGGGTCGGCCGGAAAACAGGCTCCCCGGCTGCATTGGCGCGCCGTCGACCAGGTTTCAGTTGACAAACCAACCATATAGACCCAGATTGCATAGTCGGATCACAGTCGTGTTGGCAAGGGCTCCTCGCGATGTCATCAAATCCTCGTCGTGGGTGCTATTGGTGGCCGAAGTTCACAGATTGAATAGTCTGGCGATTGACCAAATAACAAACAGGAGGAGTCATGAAAGCAATCTCGAGGATGAAGTTGGCGATGGTCGCGGTCGGCGCGTGTG
>DAOMFF010000083.1:0-1873 GCA_035429665.1 Azonexus sp. | reverse complement strand
GTCATGAAAGCAATCTCGAGGATGAAGTTGGCGATGGTCGCGGTCGGCGCGTGTGTGCTTGTGTTTTCGGGTGCTCAGGCGGAAGAGGAAAAGAAGGCCGGCATCGACATCAGGAATTACCCCGGGAACACCCCGCGCACGGAAAAGGATGAGGCGCTCAAACTCAAGGGGAACTGGCGGACCGGCCAGAAATACTACACGGCCTACTGCGAAGCCTGCCACCTGCCGAGCGGCGCCGGCAATCGTGATGGCAGCATCCCGCAACTGGCGGGCCAGCACCAGACCGTGCTGATCAAACAACTCGCCGACATTCGCTCCGGAGTGCGTTACAACCCGACGATGTACCCGTTCGCCAGAAAACTCCCCGGCGCACAGGCGGTGGCCGACGTCGCGGCCTATGTCGGGACCCTGTGCTTCCCGCTGGAATCGGGCAAGTATGAAGGTGCCGATGCTGCCAGGCAGTTGGCCGAGGGCAAGCAACTCTACGACAGCAAGTGTGCTCAGTGCCACCAGTCGAATGGCGCGGGACGCAAGGATGCGCTCTACCCCGTGCTGGCGGGCCAGCATAACAAGTATCTGCTGCGGCAGATGACCGAAGTACGCAATGGAAAACGCGTCGATGTCCCCGCCGAGATGTTCGAAGCCATCAAGAGCTACGATGATGCCCAACTGGTTGCCGTCGCCGCCTATCAGGCAAGTCTGAAGACTCCGGCGTTGCTGATGTGCAGAACCCCGGCGGACAAGGCCAGGATGTAGCCTTGACGCCTGCCGCTCAGGCCTTGCCTGCGGCCAGGCCGAGCGCGGCGGCAATCCGCCCGCTGGCCGCAGGCTTTTCGACCCAGCGGTAGAACAGTGTGGCGACGGCGATGCTTGCCGCCCAAGCCAGCGCCATGAAGGCCAGCGCAGCACCCGGTGCGTTCAGGCCGAGGCGGACGAAGAGCGCGTTGGCCAGCAGGCACACCGGGAAGTGCACGAGGAACAGCGAATAGGAAATGCGCCCGAGGAAGGCGAGGACGGGCCGCTCCGGCCAGCGTTCCAGAAGGCCGCTGCGGTGGCTGAGACCGAGCGTCAGCGCGACCGCCAGCGCGACGGCGATGCGCAGGCGGAAGTCGATGAACAGGGCGGCGAGGGCGATGCCGGCGATGACGCCCAGCCAGGCCAGCGGTCGCCGGCGGTCGCCGGTCCACCAGGCGGCGGCGCCCAGCCCGTAGGAGCCGAAGAAGTAGATCGCCCAGTTGTCCAGGTTCTCGTTGCGGTTGAACCAGAACAGCGCCACGGCCGCCATCGCGAGCACCAGTGCCGGCGCGCCTCCGCCCAAGCGCCCGGCCCAAAGCAGCAACGTCATCAGCGCGAAAAGCTGGAAGTCGATGGCGATGTACCAGAGCCCGGCCGACAGCGAATCGAAGCCGAGCACGCTCTGCAGCAGCAGGGCATGGGCGGCGAGTTGGGCCAGTGTCGGCGCGGCCGGAATGGCCTCGTCGTTCATCCAGACACGGGCCAGCGCGGCGCCGGCGACGGCCAGCGCGATGGCGACGAAATAGGGAATGGCCAGCCGCAGGTAGCGCTTGGCGATCAGCGGCCACGGCGATCCGGCCAGCGCACCACCCTGCGGCGACATGCCGCGCGCCGCGAGAAATCCAGCGATGACGAGAAAGACCTGGACGGCGATGCGCGCGTAATCGTAGAACCAGCCGATGGTGCCCGGCGCGAGTTGCTGCGCGGCGCTGGCCAGCGGCCCGTAGGCGGCCAGATGGTGGAGGACGATCAGTTGCGAGCCGATCGCCTTGAAGGCGTCGATCAGCGGCATGCGGTTGGCGTTCATGGCCCGGATTCTACAGGGCTGCTTCAGACGAAGCGGGCGATGAAGGCGCCC
>DAOMFF010000082.1:0-6102 GCA_035429665.1 Azonexus sp. | reverse complement strand
TGATGCCGCTGACGCCGTTCGAGATCATGATGGCCAAGATCTGGGCCAACGGGCTCGCCGTGCTGCTCGGCGTTACTTTCGCGCTGCTGGTCATGGTGCAGCAGGTCCTGAAGGTGCCGATTGCCGGCTCGCTGCCGCTGTTCCTGGCAGCGGCCGCCTGCTACCTGTTTGCGGCGGCCTCCATCGGCATTTTCCTCGGTACGCTGGCCCGCTCGATGCCACAGTTCGGCCTGCTCGTCATCCTCTGCATCATTCCACTGCTGCTGTTGTCCGGCGGCGTCTCGCCGCGCGAGAGCATGCCGCCGCTGGTGCAGCACATCATGCTCGGCGCGCCGACGACTTACTTTGTGCGCCTGGCGCAAGGCATCCTCTACCGCGGCGCCGGCCTCGACGTGATCTGGCGCGACCTGCTGGCCATGACCGGTGTCGGCGCATGCTTCTTCACGGTGGCACTGCTGCGCTTCCGCAGGGCGGTGACGCAGACGCAGGTCTGAGCTGCATCAGGATTTGTTGATATCCATCATGGGCAGGCGGCTGGCTTGAGCCTCGGATGAGAATCCTGCGTTTGTCGGCATGGCAACGCTCTCCACTGATATGCACTTCCTCAGACAAGTATCAACGGCGGCTGCGACGCCGAACTTTTTGCCCGGGCACTGGCAGCCGAACCGGCCGCACGGCAGTTTGAAGCGCTTGCTCGTCTGCCTCCGGCGACGGTGAGTAACTCCAGTGAGCTCCGGTCCAGCCCCCTGTCTGCGTTGAGGCCGGCCAGCTTTCGGGCGTCTTCAGCAGATGGGTTCTCGCCGTCCTGTTCCCGGCGCAGCCAGTTCAAGCTCCAATCCGGAAAATGTGATCAGCAGAACGCATGCCGAGACTTGAGCGCGCGACGAGCCGGTCCGTGAAACCGCAAAGATTGAGCCGGTCGTGGTCCTTCAGCGGTTCAATCGTCGAGGGTGATGCGATCAAGGTTGCGGCGCCGTGAATTATTGGATCAGTTGTTGCCTTGCGGCGACGGCGTGGCAGATGTTCACGGTGCTTTGATCTTGCGGGTGTGTTCTTCGATAAACCGCATTACCGTCTCTGCGGTCAGTGCTTGTCCCCGTGCGCCGAAATGTGTGTCATTCGGAAGGTAGACATCGATCTCTCCGGCGATGATCTCAGCCCGTATCGCCTTCTCCACTTGCGGGCGATTGAGTCGGGGGTCCGTCAGTTGGTCGATCACGCCGGGTGGTGGCGACTGATCGACGAGATCATCGTGATAGGCACTCAGTTTGTCCGGGATTGGCAGTGCGAGGAAAAGCGTCTTTCCGTTCGATTGAACCGCCCGTTGGAGTCTCAGGAGCTGACATTGCATCTCTTCAATGTCATTCTGACGCCATCGGTTCTTGTGGAGGTCCCCTGACACAACGAGGAGCGCCTTAGCGCGGTCACTGGAGAAACGCGGTACGCTCAAACGCAACTCGCGGACAACGGATTTTCGGCCAAATGAATTCCTGATGTTCTTGAGCAGAAAGTCCCGCGCGTAGGTCAGTTGCTGCTCATCATAGCGGCGTGCGAGTGGCATGCCCACCTCTTCGATGTGGTGCTCCGGAGGATCCGCATATCTGAGCGTCGGCGGCTCCGCCAATGCCGTGCCCAAAGGCGCAGCTACAGCGTTGCTTTCCTCTTTCTGTTGGACCTCGAGGCAGGGATTGGTATCGCTCACCAGCCGTCTCTTCAAGAACCGCTCGATTGACTCGAAAATGAAGATGCTTGGCGGGGCCTCACGGAACGTCGGGCTTTGGAGCAGTGCCGTGATCTGGTTTTCGACATCTGCTGTGGCGTTGCGCTTTTCAGGATTATCGGCAAATCCGATGACCAGCACTGAAAGACCCTTGGCGGCAAGATAGTTGGGCCACGATTTTTCAAGGTCGGCCGAGAACGAGTCTCCGACGATGATAACGTCGAAATGGCGGTCGAGAGCGCCCTCCAGGGCGAAAAGCGCGGGGCGAAACGCCAGGTTAGGCTTGCGGGGTCCGTAACGATTATTCGAAAACCAGCCGATGCGCGTCAGATCGCCGGAACCGACCGAGATCATCCCTGACATCGGGACGAGGTAGAGCGCGAATCCTACGATGGACAGTATTATCGCCAGGCCCGCAGTGGCAAGGGCGAGACTGTACGATCTGGTCGAGAGCACGGCGGGCCTAGAACTGGAAATAGAGGAATTCACTGACCTTGTCGCCTCTCGGGATGTCCAGAAGCGCCCATCCAAAAATGACAGCGATCCCTAGCAGCCAGGCAAGATTGGGCCGCCACGTCCAACGGGCCAGGGTTCCGTCCAAAGGTCGAAACTGGTCGTTGGTTGGCGCGAACCTCTGCAGGATCTGCTGCGTGTTGGGGGCGAGTTTTACGGCCAGGAGCAACGCGAACGTTAGGGAGAGTTGATGGTACGCCGTGAACTTCATCGTCGGGAACTGCACACCGCTGGCGACAAGTGCATCGCGGATGGGACTCATGAACGCGGACTTGAACCACTGGGGAGGAAGGACGACACCGTTCAATCCCGCCATGCCCCGGAGGATGTCGAGGGCGACGTCGATACTCTTGGCGCGAAAGAATACCCATCCTACGACCACAGCGACGAAGGTCAGGAGCCATGCCCAGAAACGTGGCCTGGACTCGAACGCGGCACTCTTCGCCCCAACCAGACCCTGCCACAGGTGATTGATGACGAGATACACGCCGTGGAGTGCGCCCCAGACAACAAACGTCCATCCCGCGCCGTGCCAGAGGCCGCCAAGCACCATGGTCACGAACAGATTGACGTAACGCCGCATTGAGCCGCTACGATTGCCACCGAGTGGGATGTAAAGATAGTCGCGCAGGAAGCGCGAAAGGGTCATGTGCCATCGTCGCCAGAACTCGACAATGTTTTGCGCCTTGTACGGCGAGTCGAAATTGAGAGGGAATTTGATCCCGAGCATTCGCGCCAGGCCGATTGCCATGTCCGAGTAACCCGAGAAGTCGAAGTAGAGTTGGAACGTGTAAGCGAGCGCTGCGCCCCATGCGAGAAACATGTGCGGGTTCGCGGTCCCGTCGAAGACGGGCGCGACGTAGCGGCCGATGTCGTCGGCAATCAGAACTTTCTTGGCCAGGCCGATGGTGAAGATCGTGAGGCCCACTGCGAGATCTTCCCAATTGATGCGATAGCAGGCTGGACTCTCGAACTGGGGCATGATCTCCTTGTGGTGGAGAATCGGCCCCGCGATCAGGTGCGGGTAGTTGGTGACGAAGAAGAGGTAGTGGACCGGGTCATACTCCTTTGCCTCGCCGCGATAGGTGTCAACCAGAAACGCAATCTGCGTGAATGTGAAGAATGAGATGCCAAGCGGAAGCACCAGGTTGAGTAGGGGCACCTCGGCATGAAACGCGTGGTTGACGCTCGAGATGAAGAAATCGGTGTATTTGAAATAGAAGAGCAGAGCCAAGTCACAGACAATGCCCCCGGTGAGCACAAGTTTGGCGCGTCCCGGCTTGTTGCGCTCTCGTTGCCTCGCGATCATGCGCCCGGCGGCGAAGTTGAATACGATCGACAGTACGAGCAGGCCGACGTACCGGTAATCCCACCAGCCGTAGAAGAAAAGCGAGGCAACACCCAGCCACAGCGCCGCCAGAATGTGGCTCGCCTTGGCGATCAGGAAGAAGCCGATCAGGGTTATCGGCAGAAACAGGCCAATGAAGCCGTAAGAATTGAAAAGCAAGGGATTTCAGACTTTTTTGTAATTTTGAATTATCTTCCCGCCTGCAACGCGCAGTCAATTGGAACACGGGTCGCAACGTGCTGGCGATGAGCGGTATCGGCGCCTGAATGCCTGTTCCAGCTACGATCCATTCTGGTAAGGCGGTAACGCAGACGCAAGTCTGAAGCACATCAGGAATGTTGATACGCATCATGGGCGGGCGGCTGGCTTGAGCCCAGGATGAGAACCCTGCGTTTGTCCACACGGCAACGTTCTCCATTGACATGTACTTCCTCAAACAGGTATCTACGGTGGCTGCGGCGGCCGCATTTTTTGCCCCGGTGCTTGCCGCCGAACCGGCCGAGTTGCAGTTCGAAGCGCTTGCTCGTCTGCCGGAAGCCGGCCTCAAGGCAATGATTGGCCAAGAGATCGAGGTCGATGTCGATCTGGCGGCCAGTTCCGGCCTTACCGTCGAGGTTATCGGCGAGCGGGCCGAGGTGCGCTACCGGATGGCCTTCAACCAGGTTGCCGAAGGCTGGAGCTGGCGGCCACTGGCCGATCCCGCGGTCGACGACTATTACCGCTACAAATTCCTGCCGCTGCAGTCGGTGGCGGTCGAGCGCGGCGAGTATCGCCATGAAGACAAGATCGGCGTTCCGCAGCAGATGAAGGTGAGCTGGCGTTACGACTACTTCCTCGCCTTTGAAAACCTTCATGATTTCTATCCGCGCAGCGTCGATGACGATGCCGGCTTCGCTGCCGACCTGCCGGCCGGTGCAACGGCGCATCTCGGGATGCGGGCGCGGGCGCGCCTGATCGAACCGGTAATCCGCGAGAGCACGACTTTCTGGAAGGCCACCTACGGCAACCCCACCGACTTCACGCTGAAAAAACGCTACCTCGTCGCCGTTCTTGAAGAAGTGGTTTTCGTCGATTCGAAAAGCCACCGCATCCACTGCCGCATCCCGCGCGGGGCTGAGCACTGCTCCGCGCGTTGATGCCGCCGCTCAGCGATAGACCAGAACCGGAATCTTGGAGTGCGTCAGCACCTTCTGTGTCTCGCTGCCGAGCAGCAGGCCACTGATTCCGCGCCGGCCGTGCGAACCCATGAAGATCAGGTCACAGCCGGATTTTTCGGCGGCCTCGATGATGGCCTCGTAGGGCACATCGCTGGCTGCCGTAACGGTCGCGCACGGGACGCCTGACGCCGCGCACTGGCTCTGCACGTCACAGAGGTATTCGTTTGCCTGCTGGTCGGCGAGTTCGGCAAATTTCTCCGGCGTGGTCGGATCGATCAGGGCGCCTTCACCAAAATAGGCGATCGGATATTCCGGCTTGGCGAAGAAGACCGTCACTTGAGCGCCGATCTCCTTGGCGAACACGACCCCCCGCTTCGCCGTCGCTCTGGAAAGCTCGGATCCGTCGGTCGGTATGAGAATGTGCTTGAACATGGTACTCCCTCCTTTTTCGAGCGTGCTGATATGGCGGCTTTCTCCATGTGCATCCTACGCCAACTATCGGCAAAGCGGAACCGGGCATGACAAAGGTGTCTGACCGCAGCCCAATCTAGGTGCCCGCGCAAAGAATTCGATCCGTCTCTATGGTATAAGAGGCAGGTTATTAGCAAGGGAATGACCAGCATGTCCGAGATCTCGTCAGCAAAGTCACATGGCATCGACATCAGCGGCCTGAGTCCGCTGGAAACCGCCGGGATGGCGATCAGCAAGGCGGCCGATCCTTACGGCGTGACCTCGTCGCTGCTCAACGCACAGATGGCCTGGATGATGCACCCGCAGGAACTTCTGCGCGCCGCCAGCGCGTTGTCGGGCGATCTGCTGGCCTTGCAGGCACACGTGGTGCGGCGCGCGCTCGGCATGCCCTCCGAGGACGTGATCCAGCCCAACCCCGACGACGTCCGCTTCTCCGATCCGATCTGGACCAACGCGGCGACCTGGGACATCATCAAGGAGTGGTATCTGGCCTTCACCCACCGGCTGCAGGACATGTACTTCGAGACGCCGGGGCTGTCGGACAAGGAACGCCGGCGCGCCGCGTTCTGGCTGCGCAAGTGGCTCAACATGGTGGCGCCGACCAATTTCTTCTGGCTCAATCCGGTGGCCGTCGAGCGCTTCGTGACGACCAGCGGCGAGAGCCTCGCCCGTGGTTTCCAGAACTTCATGCGCGACGTGAAGGCGAGGAACATCCAGATGGTCGATCCCGATGCCTTCGTCGTCGGCAAGGATCTGGCGACGACTCCCGGCAAGGTGATATTCCGCAACCGCCTGGTCGAACTGATCCATTATGCGCCGACAACCGAAAAGGTCCGGGCGACGCCGATCGTCATCGTGACGCCGTGGATCAACAAGTTCTACATCCTCGACCT
>DAOMFF010000081.1:0-6117 GCA_035429665.1 Azonexus sp. | reverse complement strand
AGGTCGTGCAGTTGCGCGATCTCGCCAGCCGCGAGGGCATGCGCCCGCTGCGCATCTCGGGCGCGCTCAAGGTGGCGCAGGGGCTGACGTCGCTCGACGAGGTCGTCAAGGTCGCGCCGCCGGGAGACGAGCAGTAGAAGTCTAGCGGGACAGGGCGCGCATGGCGCGCTCGAGTCCGTCCGGGCTCAACGGGAACATCCGGTTGCCAAAGATCTGCCGGATCATCTGCAGCGACGGCGCGTACGTCCAGTGTTCCTCGGGCAGGGGATTCAGCCAGACGGCCCGTGACCACGTGTTCAACATGCGTTCGAGCCAGGTGGCGCCGGCTTCCTCGTTCCAGTGTTCGACGCTGCCGCCGGGCCGGGCGATTTCGTAGGGACTCATCGTCGCGTCGCCGACGAAGATCAGCTTGTAGTCGGCACCGTAGGTATGGATCACGTCCCAGGTCGGCATGCGCTCGCCGTGCCGCCGCCGGTTGTCCTTCCAGACACCCTCATAGACGCAGTTGTGAAAATAGAAATGTTCGAGGTGCTTGAATTCGCTGCGCGCGGCTGAGAACAGTTCCTCGCAGGCGGCGATGTGGTCGTCCATCGAGCCGCCGATGTCGAGAAAGAGCAGGACCTTGACCGCATTGTGCCGTTCCGGGCGCAGTTGCAGGTCGAGCCAGCCGGCGTTGCGGGCGGTGCCGGCGATGGTTCCATCGAGATCGAGTTCGGTCGCCGCGCCCTGGCGGGCGAAGCGGCGCAGGCGGCGCAGCGCGACCTTGATGTTGCGCACGCCTAGATCGACGCTGTCATCGAGATTGCGGAACTCGCGCTGCTCCCAGACCTTGATCGCCGTCCGGTTGCCGGCCGATTCGCCACCGATGCGGATGCCTTCCGGATGGTAGCCGCCATGGCCGTAGGGCGAGGTGCCGGCGGTGCCGATCCATTTGCTACCGCCGGCGTGGCGCTCCTTCTGTTCGGCGAGGCGTTGCCTGAACTGCTCGAACAGCTTTTCATAGCCGAGCTTCTGCAGCTTGAGCCGGTCCTCCTCGGACAGATGTCTTTTGGCCGCCAGTTCCAGCCATTCCGCGGGAATCATCGCCTCCAGCCCGGGCAGCGCCTCGATTCCCTTGAAGTATTCGCCGAAGGCGCGGTCGAAGCGGTCGTAGAGGGCCTCGTCCTTGATCAGGATGGCGCGCGCCAGCAGGTAGAAATCGTCGAGGCTGGCGCCGACCAGCCGCGCCTGCAGCGCCTCGAGCAGGGCCAGCAACTCCTTGGTCGAGACCGGAAGCTGGCGCGCCTTGAGGTGCAGGAAGAAGTCGACCAGCACTTACTTGCGCCGGGCCATGAACGCCAGGCGCTCGAAGAGATGGACGTCCTGCTCGTTCTTGAGCAGGGCGCCGTGCATCGGCGGAATCGCGTCCTTCGCTTCCTTGGCGCGCAGCGCCTCGGGCGGGATGTCCTCGGCCAGCAGGAGCTTCAGCCAGTCGAGCAGTTCGCTGGTCGACGGCTTCTTCTTGAGGCCGGGCACCTCGCGCAGGTCGAAGAAGACCTCCAGCGCCTCGCGCAGCAGGTCGCGCTTGAGGGCCGGGAAATGAACGTCAACGATGCGCGTCATCGTCTGCCTGTCGGGAAACTTGATGTAGTGGAAGAAGCAGCGGCGCAGGAAGGCGTCCGGCAACTCCTTCTCGTTGTTCGAGGTGATGATGATCAGCGGCCGGTGGCGTGCCTTGATCGTGCGATGGAGTTCGTAGCAGAAGAATTCCATGCGGTCGAGTTCGCGCAGCAGGTCGTTGGGAAACTCGATGTCGGCCTTGTCGATCTCGTCGATCAGGACGACCGGTCGCTGTTCGCACTCGAAGGCCTGCCAGAGGACACCGGGAACGATGTAGTGGGCGATGTCCTCGACGCGCGGATCGCCGAGCTGGGAGTCGCGCAGGCGTGAAACGGCATCGTATTCGTAGAGCCCCTGCTGCGCCTTGGTCGTTGACTTGATGTGCCACTGGAACAGCGGCATCGCGAGGGCGCGGGCGACCTCCTCGGCGAGCAGGGTCTTGCCGGTGCCCGGCTCGCCCTTGATCAGCAGCGGTCGTTGCAGTACGTTGGCGGCATTGACGGCGAGGGTCAGGTCGCGGGTGGCGACGTAGGAATCGGTACCTTCGAATTTCACGGTGGCATCCTCAAGATTGGCTGGCGCTGCGGTTGATCTGGTCAAGGTAGGCCGCCGCATCCATGGGTCCGCCGCTGCGCTGGGCGCGCCAGATGGTTTCGCCCAGGCATTCGAGGAGCACATGTTCGGCGGCGTGGACTTCCATTTTCGCGCGCAGGCGGTTGAACGCCGCGCGGATTCCCGGCGGCTGGTCGATGCTGACCTGCTCGTGGATGGCGAGGTGCAGCGAGAGATGGAGGAAGGGATTCATCTGCCCGCCTTCGGGCGTCCATTCCCTTTCCAGCGCGCCGGCGCTGTCGGCGAGCAGGGCGTGATACTCGGGATGGCGCGCGGCGATGTCGGCGGCGGTGACTTCGGCGCCGATCAGCGGCAGCCGTTCCTGATGTTTCTTCCAGGCAGCGCAGAAGAACTGGCGAACCTGATCGCGGGACGGACTAAACATGGGTACTTTCGCAAAGCAGCGTGACGACGGTATTCTGGAACAGGCGGTTGCCGTTGCCGGCGGGGGCGATCTGGCCGCTGCCGTAGGCGCCGACCAGCGGGACGCCGGGGAATATCTCGCGGAAGGCGAGCAGGTCGCGGTCGTCGTTGCCGTAGAAGAGCGGGCCGCGGCCGAGGCAGGAAAACATCAGCGCGAAATCCGGCCTTTTTCCGGGGTTGACCGCGGTAAGCAGCGACTGCCGCATGTCCTGTTCGGCGCTCAACGGCTGGCGGATGGCCCAGCGTACCGGTTCGTCGATCGCCAGCGCGGTGGCGAGGGTCAGCGAGCCGTCGGCGTTGGCCGCGAGGATGGGGACAGCGGGAGTTCCGGGTCGGCGCGCCACCACGATCTGGTGCAGCGGTGGCTCCGTGCGCAATTCAGCCGGCAGGCTGCGCTGCAGACTGGCGATCGCGGCAAGGCTGCCAACCTCGCACAGATCGTAGCCGGCGACGGCGTTGACCGCGAGTGGCAAGCTCAGCATGCGCAGGCCTGGCGAGCAGGCAAGCCGGCAATGGATCCCCGCCAGCAGTAGTTCGGCCCCGGCTTCGCCGGCCAGTCGTCCGTGCGACCAGGTCACGGCCTCGGCATCGAGCAGCCCGGCGCGCTCAGGCGGCGCCTGCCAGTCGTAGGGCAGGGCATGGCGGCTCGAGAACGAGAGCAGCGGTTCGTGCCCCATGTCGGCAGCGTCTGGCGTTGCATCGGCAATGACCAGCGCCGCCGCCCCCGGCTGGTCGAACAGCCAGCCCTCTTGCGTCAGCAGCCCGTAGGCGCTGCACCCGCTGACTTGCAGCGTGTTGGCGGCGCGGGCGGCTGCGACGATCGCCGTTTGCGCGTGACGTGCGTAGTCGCGGGTGAGAAACAGCAGGACGCTGTCGGCGCGCTCGACACCGGCTGCCTGGAGTGCGTCGCGGACGGCCGCAGTGGCCAGGTCCGCCGTCGGGTGCGGGCCCCTGACCAGGCTGCTGGCGACCTTCATGCCGCCTTACCCTTGTAGTGGCAGAGGTCGGCGACGACGCAGCGGCCGCATTCGGGCTGGCGCGCCTTGCACACGTAGCGCCCGTGCAGGATCAGCCAGTGATGCGCATCCCTGGCGAATTGCGGCGGAGTGACCTTGAGCAATTTCTGCTCGACCTCGAGCGGCGTCTTGCCGGGCGCGAGACCGGTCCGGTTGCCGACGCGGAAGATGTGGGTGTCGACGGCAATGGTGGGGTGGCCGAAGGCCGTGTTGAGGACGACGTTGGCCGTCTTGCGCCCGACGCCGGGCAGCGCCTCGAGCGCGGCGCGTTCCTCGGGGACCGCGCCGCCGTGCCGCTCGACCAGCAGGCGGCAGGCGGCGATGACGTTTCTCGCCTTGGTGCGGAACAGGCCGATGGTCTTGATAAATTCGGCAAGGCTTTCCTCGCCGAGCGCCAGCATCGCTTCCGGGGTCGGCGCGACCGGAAAAAGCCGCGCCGTCGCCTTGTTGACCCCGACATCGGTCGCCTGCGCCGAGAGGATGACGGCGATCAGCAACTGGAACGGCGTCGCGTATTCGAGTTCGGTGGTCGGCGCCGGGTTGGCTGCCGCCAGGCGGGAATAGAATTCGGCAATCTGGTTCTTGTTCACGGGGCGGGCGGTGCGGGTGGCGTCCGGAGCGACTGGTTTGACGGTGCCCGATTCTACCTGACGCGGACACTCCGCGTAGCGCAGCGGAAGAAGGGTGTTGAGCGCCGCGACTGTCGGAAAAACTTACATCAGGTTGCCGCGCCGGTTGCGCGGAGAACGGACAATCACGAGAAATCAACGGTGTACCGCAGCGGGTGCGATTCTTGCAGTACATTACCCAGAGATAAAGGCACGATGTTTGCGGGAGTTCTGCTGGATCGGCCGAACGCCTGAGGCGGCCTAGCCAGTCAGGCGGATGTGATTTGAAACGAAGTTTGCGAAAGGGGGGTACACAATGAAAAAGCTAATTGCCGGCATGGCGTTGATTGTCTCCGCCAGCCTGCCGGTCGCGGCGAATGCCTCGTTGCAGGAACTGACCAACCTGTACGTCTTTGGCGACAGTCTTTCGGATGGCGGGAACAGCGGACTGGTCAGCCAGCAATTTACGGGAGGCGCCTTCACCTATCCGCCGCCGCCCTATTACAACGGCCAGTATTCCAACGGCCCGGTCGCCGTCGAGTACCTGTGGCAGGCGTACAACCCGGGCAGTACCAGCTTCACGCCATCGCTCGCCGGGGGCACCAACTACGCCATCGGCGGCGCCACGAGCGGGTTGGCGAACTACAACTCGGTCAACCCCAGTGCTCCCGGCTTTGTGCAACCCGCTTACGACAACCTCGGCAACAACTGGCAATTGCAGACATTCACGGCGCAACACCCGGTCTTTGATCCGGCGACTTCGCTGTTCGTCGTCTGGCTGTTTCCGAACGACTTGTTCAATTACGCCCAGACAGGGCAACTTCCCGGTACGGCGACGGGTTCTCCGGGTGGCGCCGGGACTGTCGAGCAACTCATCGCGAATGGCGTCGGCAACATCCTGACGACGGTTCAATACCTGGCATCGTTGGGCGCTCAGCATTTTCTGGTGCCCAACATGCCCGATCTCGGCAACACGCCGGGCTACGTCGGTACGCCGGGAGCCGCCGACATGACGGCGCTGAGCATGGCTTTCGATCTCTACCTTGGTCAGGGGCTGACCGCGCTCGACGCGGCGCTGACGTCGGCAGAGATCGTCCAGTTCGATACCTTCGGGGTGTTGAACAGGATTCTCGCCAACCCCGGTGCCTACGGCTTCGAATTTACCGACAAGGCCTGTGTCGACAATCTCGCGAGCGGCCTGTGCAACCCGGGAAACTGGGACAAGTGGGTATTCTGGGATTCGGTGCACCCGACCACCAGCGCGCACGCGGTTCTTGGCCGGGAGTTCGCCGCATCCGTTCCCGAACCCGGGACGATCTTCCTGCTGGCAATCGCCCTCTTGGCAATGGCCTTGGCGCGCCGGCGCGTGGCACTGTAATCTTCGGCAGTCCGCTTCGGAGCCCCGCTGCGGCGGGGCTTTTGCTTTCCGGGGTGCGCGCCGAACGGTGCGCGGCAACGGCCAGCGGCAGCGTGGCCGGTTCGATGATTGCCGTGCCTGGCAAATTCAGCGTGACGTGTTCATGATGAACGACGGCGGCCATGCTACCCGAGCAGCGCCACCGACTTGATCTGCGCGTAAAGCGTTAGGCCGGGGCGGATGTCGAGGCGGTGGGCCGAGCGTTTCGTGATGCGGGCGAGCAGCGGGTTGCCGGCGACGTCGAGACGGACCATGACGTGGCCCGGGGTGGTGGTCGCCGCCAGGTCGACGACGTGCGCGCCAACGCAATTGAGGATGCTGGCCTGCGTTTGCGGGACCAGCGCCAGGCTGACGTCGCGGGCGTGGATGCGGCAGCGGAGCGTCGTTCCGACCGGCTCGCCGCGGCGCGAGACATGGATGTGGCCACCGGGGAATTCGAGCC
>DAOMFF010000080.1:3671-6137 GCA_035429665.1 Azonexus sp. | reverse complement strand
CCTCGCGGGTCGACAGTTCGTTGAACAGTTCCGGACGCTTTTCCGGGGCGGCGGCAAAAAGCGCGGCCCGGATCAGGTTGACCGCGGAAGCGGCGAGCTGCGCCGTTTCCCTGGCGCGCGGCTCGGCCTCGATGTAGCGGAACAGACTCAGCCAGGCGGTGGTCGTCAGGATGACAAGGGTTGCCAGCAAGAGGAAGGTGCGCGCCAGCAGCGTGCGCGGAATCATTGCCGCTCGGCGCCGTCCGGCACGAAGACATAACCGAATCCCCAGACCGTCTGCAAATAGCGCGGCTGGGCGGGATCGCTTTCGATCATCTTGCGCAGGCGCGAGACCTGGACGTCGATGGCGCGGTCGAACGGCCCCTGC
Source organism: Azonexus sp. (assembly GCA_035429665.1). Classification (GTDB taxonomy): domain Bacteria; phylum Pseudomonadota; class Gammaproteobacteria; order Burkholderiales; family Rhodocyclaceae; genus Azonexus. The sequence goes on along the minus strand of DAOMFF010000080.1, from coordinate 5,770 downwards.
TCACGGCCGCGGGCGAGGGCCATCAGCTTGTCACGGGAGAGCGGCTGGCGCGGATGCTGCAGCAGCACCTTGAGCACGGCGAATTCGCCGGTCGTCAGTGGCAACAGTTCGTCGCCGCGCTTGAGCGCGCGTGCGGCGAAGTCGACCTCGACATTGCCGAAACGGACCGCCGGCTCGTCAGCCTGGGGTGTCCCGGGTGGCGTCGATGACTGGCGGCGCAACACGGCATGGACGCGGGCGAGCAGTTCGCGCGGGTTGAACGGTTTGGGCAGATAGTCGTCGGCGCCCATTTCGAGTCCGACGATGCGGTCGACCTCTTCGCCCTTTGCAGTCAGCATGATGATCGGCGTCGTGTCACCAGTGCCGCGCAACCGCCGGCAAATCGTCAGGCCATCCTCGCCGGGCAGCATCAGGTCAAGGATGATCAGGTCGAAATGCTCGCGTGTCCGCAACTTGTCCATCTGCGGCGCGTCGCCGACGGCCCTGACCTCGAGGCCCTGCTCGCCGAGGTAGCGGACCAGCAGGTCGCGCAGGCGGCTGTCGTCATCGACGACGAGGAGGCGCTGTTGTCTGTCGTTCATGGGGCGAAGGATAATCCGGCGGTCAGGGTTGGCATGCGGCCAATGGTAACAAGCTTTTTCAGCGGCGAAGCCGGAAACAAGTTGTTACAAAGCGGCCAGCAAAGCTGCTCGATGCCTTGCCCAAGCAATGCAAGAATGAAGCCGGTGTAACGAAGAAGATCATGATGATGTCTGCCTGGCGAAAGATGGCGCGTTTGCTGCTCGTGTTGTCAGCCTTTTCGGCTGTAGCGGGAGCCGTGTACGCACAGATGCCGCCTGACCAGCGCCGCCAGATGCGTCAGGAAATGCGCGAGCAGTGGCGGCAGATGCCGCAGGACGACCGCCAGCGGTTCCGTGATGATCGCCGTGAGCAGTGGCGGCAGATGCCGCAGGATGACCGGCAGCGGATGCGCGATGAAATGCGCGGTTATGGTCCTCCGCCAGCGCATGGTGGTGGCGGTCGCGGGCAGCGAGGCGGGTGGCGCTGAGCGGAAGCGGCGGCAGGTTGCCGGTGGCGTGATGCATGGTGATGGCGCCGCTCCGTTAAAATGCCGGGGATGAAGATACTGGCCATCGAGACATCGACGGATTTCGGCACCTGCGCATTTTGGCAAGACGGCGTGCTCGAGCAGCGGGTCTGTCTGTCCGGCCGCCCGCACTCCGAAACCCTGCTGCCGCTGCTCAGGGATCTGGTGGCCGACGCGGGAATCGGCTTCAATCAACTCGACGGGATTGCCTTTGGTGCCGGACCAGGCGCGTTTACCGGCTTGCGCATTGCCTGCGCCGTCGCCCAAGGGGTGGCGGTCGGCGCCGACCTGCCGCTGGTGCCGGTCTGCGGACTCGAGGCGATGGCGGAAACCGTTGGCGAAGGCCGCGTTGTCAGCCTGCTCGACGCGCGCATGGGCGAGGTCTATCTGGCGGCCTACGAACTGCGCGCCGCCGCCCACGAACTGCTCGGGGGGATTCGCCTTGGGATGTCCAGCATGCTCGAACTGCCGGTTGGGGAAGGGTGGGTCGCCTGCGGCAACGCACCGGCGGCGTATCCGGCCCTTGCAGGGCGCTTGCTGGATGCCGGAATTCGCCTGCTGCCAGGGATCCTGCCGCAGGCTGACGCGATTGCGCGACTGGCCGTGCTCCACTTGCAGCGTGGCGGTGGCATCGACCCGGCGCTGGCGGCACCACTCTATGTCCGCGACAAGGTTGCCAGGACGATCGACGAGCGCCTCGGCAGCGGGGGCAAGGCGTGACCCAGGCACGGCACCCTGAAATATTCCGGATGACTGCGGACGATCTTGACGCCGTGGTCGCGCTCGAGGCTTCATTGCAGGATTTTCCGTGGTCGCGCGGCAATTTTGCCGATTCGCTCGCGGCCGGCCACGAGATGCAGGTTCTCAGGCTGGGCGGCGATGTCGTCGGCTTTTCCGTGGTCGTGTCCATCGTCGACGAGGCGCATCTGCTGGTCATCGGCGTCGACCGGCGCCATCATCGGCACGGACATGGCGCCCGCCTGCTGCGGCAGGTCATCGATACCGCGCGCGC
>DAOMFF010000080.1:0-3571 GCA_035429665.1 Azonexus sp. | reverse complement strand
GCGTGCCGCCCGTGGCTGGAGCGCCAGATCGCCTTGTTGCGGCCGCGGGTGATCGTCCTGCTCGGCAAGGCAGCAGTGCATTCGCTGCTGCACGACGACAAGTCGCTCGCTTCGTTGCGCGGCAGGCGTTTTGAATATCAGGGCATTCCGGTGATTGTCACCTACCACCCGGCCTACCTGCTGCGCAATCTCCCGGAAAAGGCCAAGGCCTGGGAAGACCTACTCTTCGCACGGCGCTGTCTGCGCGAGTCCATGGCTGCCGGCAGCGGGGAACTCTCTTTCTAGACCTGTTGCCTAGCCTAGTGGTGGGCGCTGTCGTCGAGGTGGCGGACGTCATCATTTTCGCGCTGGTTGGCGAGATGGCGCTGGCGGATCACGTACATCAGCCCGCTGACGCAAAGCCCGAACAGGGTAACCACGATGTAGATCGATACATCCATGCGGATCATCAGGTAGTACAGGCCGGTCATGATCAGGATGGACAAATTCTCGTTGAAATTCTGCACGGCGATCGAGTGTCCGGCACCCATCAGGATGTGTCCGCGGTGCTGAAGCAGCGCGTTCATCGGAACGACGAAGAATCCCGAGAGGGCGCCGATGAGTATCAGCAGCGGCACGGCCAGCCAGACCTCGCGCACGAAGTTCATGGTCAGCACGATCAGGCCCATGGCAATGCCCAGCGGAATGACCCGGACCGACTTGCGCAAGGTAATGAATTTTGCCGCTACGACGGCGCCGATCGCCACGCCGACGGCAACGACACCCTGGAGCATCGAGGACTTTGACAGGTCGAGCCCGAGCGCGACCTCCGACCATTTGATCACTATGAATTGCAGCGTCGCGCCGGCACCCCAGAAGAGCGTGGTGACGGCCAGCGAGATCTGTCCCAGGCGGTCGCGCCAGAGCAGGCTGAAGCAATGCTTGAACTCGTGGGCCAGATAGTAAGGGTTCTTCTTCAGCGGCTTGTGATCGACGCCGGTGTCGGGCACGTAGAGGTTGAAAAGCGAGGCGATCACATAGAGGACGCCGACGATCGAGATCGACATCTTGACCGGGGTATCGATCCCGGTGTCGATCAGCGGCACATCGAACGACAGAAGCATCTGGGCGATATCGGGCTTGATCAGCATGCCACCGATAACGACGCCAAGGATGATGGCGCCGACGGTCAGGCCCTCGATCCAGCCGTTGGCGACGACCAGCAGGCGGTGCGGCAGGTATTCGGTGAGGATGCCGTACTTGGCCGGCGAGTAGGCGGCGGCGCCGAGGCCGACCACGGCATAGGCGACCAGCGGGTGGGCACCGAAGAACATCATGCTGCACCCGGCGATCTTGATTGCGTTGCTGATGAACATCACGCGCCACTTCGGCATCGAGTCGGCAAAGGCGCCGACGAACGCGGCGAGCGCCACGTAGGAAACCGTGAAGAAGGTCTTGAGCAAGGGCTCGTATTCGGATGGCGCGTGCATATCGCGCAAGGCGGCGATGGCGGCTATCAGCAGGGCGTTGTCGGCCAGCGCCGAGAAGAACTGCGCCGCCATGATGATGTAGAAGCCGAAAGGCACTTGGGCTCTTGTCTCGTATTATCGCTTTGGAGGCAGGTTATACCACGGAACTGTGGTGACGCAAGGCGGCGGATCGCGCGGTTGACCCCGGAAAGCGGCCGTTTTTCGGGGCCCGGGTGACTATCGAGCCACCTCTTGTGATTGAATAGCAGGCGCGATTCACAGGGAGAAATACAATGGCAGACCGGCGTCTACAGGTCTTTCATGCCGTGGCGGAACATCTCAGCTTCACCAAGGCGGCAGAAGCCTTGTTCATGACCCAGCCGGCGGTCACGTTCCAGATCAGGCAGCTAGAGGAGCAATACGACACTCGTCTATTCGAGCGCCGGCGTCAAGGCATCGCGCTGACACCGGCCGGCGAACTGGTGTTTTCCTATGCACGAAGGATTCTCGGCCTCAGCGATGAAATGGATACGCGCCTTGCCGAAATGACCGGCGACGTGCGTGGAATGCTACCGCTGGGGGCCAGCGCCATGATCGCCGAATGTCTGATGGCCAGTGTTCTGGCGGACTTCAGCGCGCGCTATCCGCAGGTAAGGCCGCAGATGGTCGTTGCCAATTCGGCAGAGATCGCCAGCCGTGTCGCCGGCCACACCGTCGCTGTCGGCTTGATCGAGGCGGCAGCCCGCCAGCCGGGGCTGACCTGCGACGTCTGCCGCGACGACGAACTCGCCGTGATCTGTGCGCCGAGTTACCCATTGGCCGGACTGAAGAAGGTCGGACCGCGGAAGCTGGCCGACCATGGGTATGTCTCGCGCGAGCCGGGATCGGCAACGCGGGAGATCGTCGCCGGTTATTTCCGGGACAACCGGGTGCCGCCCGAGGGGCTCGGGACGCAAATGGAACTCGGCAGCCCGGAGGCGATCAAGGCAGCGGTCGCGACCGGGCTCGGGTTCTCGATCATGGCGCGCGCCCTGGTCGCGAGGGAGGTGCAACTCGGAACGCTGCTGGCGATTCCGCTCCATCCACCGCTGCGGCGCAAGCTGTACCTGATCCAGCCGGAAGGCCGCTTCCAGTCGCGTTTGGTTACCACATTCGTCCAGTTCGCCCGCCAGCATCTGAAGGACACCGCGCCATGACGATCTCCCGACCGATCCGGGCGCACATTTCAGGCCCGGCGCTCCTGCACAACTACCGGCTGGCCAAGCGCCTGGCCCCGGATGCTGGGGCGTGGGCGGTGATCAAGGCCGATGCCTACGGCCACGGTCAGTGGCGGGCCGTCGAGATGCTGCGTGCGGAAGCGGACGGTTTCGCCGTTCTCGAATGCGAAAACGCCGTTGACCTGCGTCTGGCCGGCATCAGCCAGCCGATCCTGCTCCTCGAGGGCGTTTTCAGCGCGCGCGACGCGCGGGCCGTGGCCGAATACGGCCTGAGCACGGTCATTCATTGCCTGGAGCAACTGGATCTGCTGCTGACTGCGGTTCCCCGGGGTTCGCCGCTGGCGATCCACCTCAAACTCAATACGGGAATGAACCGGCTGGGACTGGACGCGGTCGACCTCGCCAAGGCACGGAAAATGCTTTCCGGGGCCGACAACGTCACCTTGACGATGATGACCCATTTTGCCGAGGCCGATGGCGAACGCGGCGTGGACGAGCAGATGACACGCTTTTCCGCAATGACCGGCGACTGGGCAGGACAGGTCAGCCTGGCCAATTCGGCGGCCCTGTTGCGCTATCCGCGCACGCATGCCGACTGGGTGCGGCCCGGGATCATGCTTTACGGTTCCAGCCCGTTTGCCGATTGCAGCGCCGACGACCTCGGGCTGCAGGCGGTGATGGCGCTCGAGAGCGAGATCATTGCCGTCCAGCGACTTGTTCCGGGGGATCGTGTCGGCTACGGCGGGACCTTCGTTGCCGGGCGTCCGATGCGCATCGGCATCGTTGCCTGTGGCTATGCCGATGGTTATCCACGCCATGCCCCCAACGGCACGCCGGTTTCCGTGCTGGGGCGCATGACGGGAACCGTCGGGCGGGTATCGATGGACATGCTGGCCTGCGATCTGA
>DAOMFF010000079.1:0-6157 GCA_035429665.1 Azonexus sp. | reverse complement strand
GGCTTCGATTCCATACCCTCCGACCTCGGGGTGCTTTTCCTGCAACGCGAGGCGATCCGCCGCTTCGGCCAGCCCTGCCCGCGTGTAAAGATGCGGGTCAAGGCTATCCGTGGCGGCGTCTCGGGAGGCACCGTCGCCAGCATCATGAACATCGTCAGGGAGGCTGCCGCCGATCCGCAACTGCGCAACGAACTCGCCAATCCCTACTCGCTTTGTCCGAGTGGCTATGCGCCACAGGTCCGCCAGCCCGACGTCAGATTCGCCGAGTACGACAGCGATTTCAAGGCATGGGTGACGCCGTTCATCATGAGTGCGATCAACACGCGTATCGTGCAGCGCACCAATGCCCTGACGAAGCAAGCCTACGGCGCGGGGTTCCGCTACGACGAAGCGATCCTGGCCGGCCCCGGGCTCAAGGGCCGGATGAGGGCGCTGGGCATAGCCGCCGGACTTGCCGGCTTCATGGTCGCCGGCGCCATCGGCCCGGTGCGCCGGGCCCTGGAGCGTTTCGTGCTCCCGGCACCGGGCTCGGGCCCCAGTCCGGAAACGCAGCGGCAGGGCTTCTACGACCTGCGTTTCCTCGGCCACACCGACGACGGCCGCAGCATCATGGTCAAGGTGACCGGCGATCGCGACGCCGGTTACGGGTCGACGTCGAAGATGCTCGCGCAGGCCGCGACCTTCCTCGCCCGCGACCTGCCCAAGGCGGAGAAGCCCGGTGGCTTCTGGACGCCGGCGACCCTCTTTGGAGACCGCCTGATCGAACGTCTGGAAGAGCATTCCGGGATCGCCTTCACGGTGATCAACGGCGAAAGCTGAATCCGCTCACCGTTCCGCTGGGCCAGGCGAACACTCAGCACTTGCCGGGCGGGTTGCAGATTTCCGGACGTCCGCCGCAACAGTTATCGGTCAGAAAGGCAATCAGCGCGTTGATCCTGTTCATTTCGGCCTGACAGCGCACGAAGCGGCCTTCCTGCGTGGTCGTGACGAGACCGGCGTGGCTCAATGTCTTCAGGTGGAACGACAGCGTCGGCGCCGGCAACGCGAGTTGCTCGCCGATCAGGCCTACGGTCAGGCCTTGAGGCGCGTTCTGAATGAGTAGCCGGACAATGGCCAGCCGGCTGTCTTGCGCCAGCGCGGCCAGCGCAGTGACGGCATCGGTGTTGTTCATGTTTCCAAAGATACCGAAATATTGGCGTCCCTGCAAAGGATCCGGAATCCGGACAGGCAATCAAGATTTTCCGGGGAAACGTGAAGACACGGCGCCGGCATTCTGCTACCACCGGCGAACATTGGGGGGGTTTACTTATTTTTAGAATTCCAGCAATATGAAAACGACTGCAAGGCAAGGTTGCCTGCATTGTTCAAGCAATCAGGCTCGCCGGACATCCAGCCGAGCCACACCCACCAAATGGAGGAACGAGAAATGGCTGTCAGAGTCGGCATCAACGGTTTCGGTCGCATGGGCAGATTGGCGCTGCGCGCCGGATGGGACTGCCCGGATATCGAGTTCGTGCATATCAACGAACCGGCCGGGCCGGTGGACTCCGCCGCCCATCTCCTCGAATTCGACTCGGTGCATGGCCGCTGGCGGCACGAGATCGGGACGAGCGGCGGGCGCCTGCTGGTCGACGGGAAGGCAATCAGCTACACCTCCTCCCGGGATGTGGGCGAAGCGACGTGGCGTGATGCCGGCGTCGACATTGTTCTCGAAGCCAGCGGCAAGTGGAGGACGGTCGAGGAACTGTCGCCTTACCTGGCGGCGGGGGTGAAGAAAGTGATCGTCGCCGCGCCGGTCAAGGGCGGCGATACGCTGAACATCGTCATGGGGGTCAACGACCACCTTTACGACCCGGCGCGGCATGACATCGTGACCGCGGCGTCGTGCACGACCAACTGCCTGGCGCCGGTGGTCAAGGTAGTCCATGAGGCAATCGGCATCAAGCACGGCCAGATCACGACCATCCACAGTTCGACCAACACCCAGAGCGTGCACGACCAGATGCACAAGGATCTCCGCCGCGCGCGCGCTTCGAGCCTGTCGCTGGTGCCGACGACGACCGGTTCGGCGACCGCGATCGCGCTGATCTTCCCGGAACTGAAAGGCAAGCTCGACGGCCACGCGGTGCGTGTGCCCCTGCTCAATGCCTCGATTACCGATTGCGTCTTCGAAATGCAGCGTCCGACGACGGTCGACGAGGTCAATGGCCTGCTCAAGGCTGCCGCGGCGGGGCCGCTCAAGGGAATCCTCGGTTACGAGGAACGGCCGCTGGTGTCGATCGACTACTGCGGGGATCCGCGCTCGTCTATCGTTGACGCCGCGCACACCCTGGTGACCGACGGCACGCTGGTCAAGATCTACGCCTGGTACGACAACGAGTGGGGCTACGTGAACCGTTACGTCGAACTCGCGCGCAAGGTCGCCGCGTCGCTCTAGGACGGGCTTCCCGAAATGCCGCCTTTTTGGCCGTCGACCGCAACCGGCGGGCGACGGCCTGCAGGGCAGCGACATCCCAATGGAGGAACAGCATGAGTGAGCCATCCGCAGCCGGCAACGATTCCACGCGGGCCGGCCTGCGCAACTATGTTCTGGTTACCGCGGCCTACTGGTCCGATACCGTTACCGACGGCGCCACCCGCATGCTGGTGCTGTTCTACTTCTACAACCTCGGCTACACGCCGCTCGCGGTGGCTTCGCTGTTCATCTTCTACGAAGTCTTCGGCATCATCACCAATCTCTTCGGCGGCTACATCGGCGCCCGCTTCGGCCTCAAGACCACGCTCTTCATCGGCCTCGGCACGCAACTCGCGGCGCTGTCGATGCTCGCCTTCGCACCGCAGGGCTGGCTGGTCGTCGCCTGGGTCATGGTCTCGCAGGCCTTGAGCGGCATCGCCAAGGACATGACGAAGATGAGTTCGAAGAGCGCGGTCAAGCTGATCGTCCCCGAAGATGCCTCGGCGACGCTCTACCGCTGGGTGTCGATCCTTACCGGGTCGAAGAATGCCCTCAAGGGCGTCGGCTTTTTCCTCGGCGGCCTGCTGTTGACGGTGCTCGACTTCCAGACCGCGCTCAAGCTGCTCGTCGCGCTGGTCGGCGGCACGCTGATCCTCGCCGCGCTCCTGATGCGCGGCGGCCTCGGGCAAGCCAACAAGAAGGCCAAGTTCGGCCAGATGTTCTCGCGCAACGGCGCGGTCAACAAGCTCGCCGCGGCGCGCATCTTCCTCTTCGGCGCCCGCGACGTCTGGTTCGTCGTCGGTTTGCCGGTCTTCCTGTCGAGCGTGCTCGGATGGACCTTCTGGCAGTCCGGCGGCTTTCTCGCGGTTTGGGTCATCGGCTACGGCATCGTCCAGGCGGCAACGCCGGGCCTGCTGCGCAGCCGCGTCGAGGGACGACACGAACCTGACGGCCGGACGGCGACGCTCCTCGCCTTCGTCCTCGCCGCTTTGCCAGCCGGCATCGCCGTGAGCCTGAGCGCCGGCATTGCACCGAGCATCGTCGTGGTCGCCGGCCTGATCATCTTTGGGGTCGTCTTTGCCCTGAACTCGGCAGTGCATTCCTACCTGATCCTGGCCTATACCGACAGCGACAAGGTGGCGATGAACGTCGGCTTCTACTACATGGCGAACGCCGCCGGCCGTCTTGCCGGCACTGTTCTCTCGGGCGCGCTCTATCAGTGGGGCGTGCACAGCGGACCGAACAACGGCCTGGTCGCCTGCCTCTGGGCGTCCACGGCCTTCGTTCTGGTCGCCGGCCTGCTGTCGTTGCTCTTGCCGCGCAACCTCGGCCCGCGCACCAAGCCGATCAAGCTCGACGACATGGGCGACTAGCTTCGATCTGGCCGGCCGGCTTCCGGCAGGCCGGCCAGATAGTCCTGATGGACGTCAAGGCTCAGCGCATTCGGACGCAGTGCCTTGACGGCCACCTTGGCCTCATCCTGCGAGCGGCCGCGTTCGACCAGTATCTGCGCGGCCATCAGCCCCGTGCGCCCGGAACCGCCCTTGCAATGTATCGCGATCTTCCCGCCGGTATCGAGCAGCCGGTGAACCGCCGACCGCTGCGCCTGCCAGGCAGTGGCAAAATCGGCCTCGGGCGGATGATCGTCGGCGATCGGTAGATGAAACCATTGCAGACCGGCTGCCGCACAAAGCTCGGCCAGGTTCGCTACCTCGTTGCTCGCCATTTCGCCCTCCGGCATCAGGGTGATCACCGCGCTGGCGCCGGCCGCTTTCAACTGCTCCAGGGCGACGCCTGGCGGCACGCCCTTGCTTCCCGGGCAGGGCGTCAGTATGAGTCCCGCGCCTTCCCGGTCGAGAGGCAGCAAATCGGATGGATGTGTGTTCATGGTCGTGTCTGTCATGGGTTGCAAATGGTTCCGGCGCGATCGCGGCGGCACCAGCCGTCGCCATTGTTACGGGTGCGTTCGCCGCCGATTCTAACCGACCCGGGCAGCGATCGGGATGCAGGCTTGACCCCAGGGGGGGGCGGGAGTAAAAGATTCCATGCACCCAGCGATGCCCACCAGATATCCTTTCTGCATGACCGGGGAGAACCCGTTCCAGCGGCGTCCTGATCCGGTACGAGAGCGATGAACAAGGTTGACCGCCACCTCTGGCAGCGATTCTGGCTTCTTGCATCGCCCTACTGGCGCTCCGACGAGAAATGGAAGGCCTGGGGCCTGCTGGCACTGCTGGTGATCCTGCTGCTGGCACAGACGCGGTTCGCGGTACGTTTTATCGAACAGACCGGCGAGTTCACGTCGGCCCTGGCCGCCCGCAATGAAGAGCGTTTCTGGGACGCCATCGAGCTTTACCTGATCCTGCTGATGGCGGCGGTCCCTATCTACGCCCTCTACTACTTTGTCCGGGACAAGCTCGGCATCCACTGGCGGCGCTGGCTGACCAACCGTTTTCTCGACAGCTATTTCAGCCACCGGCATTTCTACGAGCTGAATGGTGATCCCGCCATCGACAATCCCGACCAGCGTGTCGCCGAGGACATTGCCACCTTCACCCAGCGCTCACTGTACTTCCTGCTGGTCATCGTCGCGTCGGTCCTGCAACTGGTCGCCTTCAGCAGCGTCCTCTGGTCGATTTCCCGCGAGCTGGTCTACTTCCTCGTGGTCTACGCCTGCGCCGGCACGCTGATGGTGGTATTCGTCTTCGGCCAGAAGCTCATGGGCCTGAATTTCAACCAGTTGCGCCGCGAAGCCGATTTCCGCTTCAGCCTCGTGCGGGTCCGCGAGAATGCCGAATCCATCGCCTTCTATCGCGGCGAGGCCCAGGAACTGAAACAGGTGCAGCGCCGCTTCGCCAAGGCTTTCGACAATTTCAACCGGCTCATCCGCAACCAGTTCGCGCTCAATCTCTTCCAGCATGCGTACAGCCTGCTGACCCTCGTCATTCCCAGCGCCATCGTCGCCTCGCGCGTGCTCTCGGGAGAACTGGAAGTGGGCCGCGCCGTCCAGGCAGCAGGCGCCTTTGCGGCGGTGCTCAGCGCCATCTCGCTGATTGTCGAGAATTTCGAGGGCCTCAGCCGCTTCGCGGCCGGCGTCGACCGCCTCGACACCCTGGCCAAGGTCCTCCCCGGACAATCCGGCAGCCGGGCGCAAGGCAAGAGCACCATCGAGTCCGTGGATGGCGCCGACATCACCCTCGCCAGCGTCACCCTGCACACGCCGAACTACGACCGCATCCTGGTCAAGGACCTGTCGGTCACCGTCAAGCCCGGCGAAGGGTTGATGATCGTCGGCGAGAGCGGCAGCGGCAAGAGCTCGCTGCTGCGCGCAATCGCCGGCCTCTGGCGCTCAGGCAGCGGCACCATCTATCGCCCGCGCGAGGACGACATCCTGTTCCTGCCGCAGCAGCCCTACATGCTGCTGGGCACCCTGCGCAGCCAGTTACTGTATCCGAACCACGACCGGTCGGTTTCCGACGAGGAACTTCTGGACCTGCTGGAAAGGGTCAACCTCCCGGACCTCGCCGCCCGGTTCGGCGGCCTCGACGTCGAGATGGACTGGCACAAGGTTCTCTCGGTCGGCGAGCAGCAGCGCCTTGGCTTCGCGCGCCTGCTGCTGACCAGGCCGCTGTTCGCCATCCTCGACGAGGCGACCAGCGCGCTGGACAGCGCCAACGAGGCCAGCCTCTACCGGCAACTGGC
>DAOMFF010000078.1:4708-6281 GCA_035429665.1 Azonexus sp. | reverse complement strand
TGCCGCAAGCGCGCCCGGCCGATCGTCATGACCACCGTCGCGATGGGCGCCGGCATGCTGCCGATCGCCATCGGCCTCGGCACCGATCCGAGCTTCCGCGCGCCGATGGCCATTGTCGTCATCGGCGGCCTGATCACCTCGACCTTCCTCAGCCTGCTTGTCGTTCCCGTCGTCTTTACCTTCGTCGATGACACGATCCATTGGCTAAAGCGGCACACCTTCAAGGGGCATGCGTGATCGCCAACCTTTTTGCCGATCTGCCACGGTCGACCGCGTCAGACGAGCAGATTTCGGAGTTGCTCAGCCGGCGAGGCCTGCGCATCGAGCGTATCGTCTCGACCGGCCAGTGCAGTCCGCCCGGTTTCTGGTACGAGCAGCCCGGCGGCGAGTGGGTGCTGCTGATCCGGGGCGCCGCCCGCCTGCGCTTCGCCGACGAAGCGGAAGCGCGTCCCTTGCGCCCCGGTGATTTCGTCGATATCGCCGCGCATCGCCGGCATCGCGTGGACTGGACCGACCCCGATCAGCCGACCATCTGGCTGGCGATCCACTACGCGGAGTGAACCGGTGGCAGCCGGATCCCCGGCGCGACCCCAGCCGGTCGACCGGCGGACTACGCTGCCGGCCCGCCTGACAGCCGGGCCAGCATGGCCCGCAGTTCCACGACTTCGGCTTCAAGCGCCGCAACCCGTTCCTTGAGGTGAAGAATCTCGTCGCCGGGCGCCGCCGGGGGCGGTGCCGGCACGAACCCACGCGCGGGCTGGCCGCTCAACAGATGCGCCCAGCGGTTCTCGCGCGATCCCGGCAGGCGCGGCAGTTCGACCACCAATGCGCCCTCCGGGCGGGCGGCAAGTTCCTCGAGAAATGCCTCAACCGCGGAGATATCGGCAAACCGGTGCAGGCGTTCGCAATTCAGCCGCAGTTCCCCCGCCGTCTGCGGGCCGCGCAGCATCAGCACCGCGAGGAGGGCCGAGGCCTGGGTCGGCACGCCCAGCGCGCGTTCCAGACTGTGCGTAAAGCGGGCCACCCGACTGCCGCTCACTTCGGACACCAGGCCCAGCGCGGCCAGGGTTTCGATGGCTTGGAGCAGTTCGCCGTCGCTCGCTTCCATGACCGGATGGCGGCTGGTCTTCTGATTGCATCCCGCCGCCAGCGCGTTCAACGACAGGGGATAGGTGTCGGGCACCGTGCGCTGCTTTTCGACGAGGGTGCCGACGATACGGGCTTCCAGCAGGGAGAGTGAAGGACGGGAATCGGTCATCGGCGAGTCTTTCGTGATGAATGCAGCGTTGCGCGAACGGATGTTCAGCCCGGCGCGGGTTGCGCACGCAGCCAGGCCCGGTAAAGTCGCAAAGCCACGTGGGCATCGTTCGCCGCATAAAGCAGCTGGCGTTCGCTCAGTCGCGGGTTCGCCCAGTTGCTGGTGCCGGTCTTCTTCGACTTCTGCAGACGCTGGCCGAAGAAATGCGCGACGGCCACCTTCGCCCCCACCGTGCCACGATGCCCTGGTCCACGCAGTATCTCGCCAAGGTCGAGCAGGTGCCGTGCCTCGATGCCGAGCACCGCTTTCAGCGCG
>DAOMFF010000078.1:3038-4608 GCA_035429665.1 Azonexus sp. | reverse complement strand
CTCGCCAAGGTCGAGCAGGTGCCGTGCCTCGATGCCGAGCACCGCTTTCAGCGCGCTCCGGTCATTGCCGAGGCCGAGGCCAACCTTCAGAACGGCGGATGACTCGAGGATCCTTTTCACAACCCCGGCACCGGACAACCGAGAAATCGGGAACAGGTAGGCATGGTCGTCGGTGGCAAGCTGCACCAGATGCGGCCCGGTCGACACCTCGCCCTTGAGGAAGGTCGGCTTCGACTCGGTATCGAAGCCAATGGCGTCCGCCGCAATCAGGGCGGCCAGCGCCTCGCCGGCAAGTTCATCGGAGACGACGAGGCTGATCCGGGACAGCGGAATGCCCTCGTACAGCGGCAGTTCCGAACTGCCGGGCTGCGCTCTCTGCACCGCCCCGTCGTTCACTGCAGGCGTTCCCGGAGCCATTCCGCAAGCAGGCGGATTTCCTCGAGGCAGACCGCGTGCGGCATCGGGTATTCGTGCCAGTCGACCCGGTAGCCATGGCGGACCAGGAAATCCCGGGCGCGTCGTCCCAGTTCGGGGGAAACGACGTCATCCGCGCGTCCGTGGGCGGCGAAGATCGCGATGTCACGGTTTGCGTCGGTCCGCTCGCGCGCCAGCAGCCCGCCGCAGGGAATGTAGGTCGACAGTGCGATGACGCCAGCCAGCGGCTCGTCATGCGTCAGCGCCGTCATGTAGGCGACCGCCCCGCCCTGCGAAAAACCGGCAAGGATGATCCTGGCGCAGGGAATTCCGCGCCGGTTTTCGCGGGCGATCAGGTGCCGGACCGCTTCCCGCGACTGCACGATGCCCGCCTCGTCGATCTCCCGGCTGCTGCTGTCGAGCGAGACGATGTCGTACCACGCGCGCATGACGTAGCCGCCGTTGCACGTGACTGGCATCTCCGGCGCATGGGGAAAGATGAAGCGGACACCCGGCGCATCCGCCAGCCCGAGTTCCGGCACCACCGGCACGAAATCGGAACCGTCGGCTCCGAGGCCGTGCATCCAGATCACCGCATACTGCGGATTGTCGCGCGTCTCGACCTCGATGGCCGGCAAATGCTGTTCCACTGGAATCTCCTGCGTCAGGTCAGTTCTGGAAAGAGGACATCGGTGAACCCGAAGCGGGAGAAGTCCCGCATCCGCGTCGGATAGAGCCTGCCGATCAGGTGGTCGCATTCGTGCTGCACGACGCGCGCGTGGAAACCTGCGACCGTTCGGTCGATCGGCCGCCCCTGCGGATCGCAGCCCTGGTAGCGGATCCGGGCAAGGCGCGGCACCTCGCCGCGCAGGCCGGGAACCGACAGGCATCCCTCCCAGCCGAGTTCCTCCTCACCGGTCAGCGGCGTGATCCGCGGATTGAGCAGAATTGTCTGCGGCACCGGCTCGGCATCGGGATAGCGCTCGCTGCTCTCGAAGCCGAAAATCACAACCTGCAGCCCGATGCCGATCTGCGGTGCCGCCAGGCCGACGCCGCCGGCCGCCACCATGGTGTCGAACATGTCGGCGATGAGTTCATGCAGTGCCGGCGTCGTGAAATCGGTCACCGGGCGCGCGACCTCGAGCAGGCGCGGATC
>DAOMFF010000078.1:0-2938 GCA_035429665.1 Azonexus sp. | reverse complement strand
TTCTTCTCTTTTTCCTTGGCCTTTGCCTTGCGGCGCTTCGCGTCGATTTCCGGCGGCCGATAGACGAGAACCGGAACGCTGGAATGCGTCAGGACCCGGTAGGTCTCGCTGCCCAGCAGCAACGAGGTAAGCCCGCCGCGGCCATGCTTGGACATGAAGATAAGATCGCAGTCGTGGTCGTCCGCCGCGTTGATGATCGCCTCCCAAGGCGTCTCACTGACAACCGAGACCGCATTGCAATCGACGCCGGCGTCCTTGCACAGCTTCTTGATGAACCCGAGGTACTCCTTGCTTTTCCCTTCGGGTCCCACCGCCAAGCGTTCCAGCGCGTCGGGTTCGATCAGATCACCGTAGTTTTCCGTGCGCCCGAGCGACTTGGCGTACAAGGCCGTGATCTTGGCATTGCTCGCCTTGGCAAAGTCAACCGCGCGCTCGGCAGTATCTCGGGACAGTTGGCTGCCATCGGTCGGCAACAATATATGCTGGAACATGCTTGGTCTCCCACAAGTTGTTAGCGCCACTCACGCCTCACGGCGCGACAGATAATAGCCCAATTCCATGCAACAAGAGCCCACGTATCCGAAAAAAGCGTAGTGCCAGGAAGTTGGGGCACACCGTGCGCTTCGCCAGGAATTGGAGCGATACCACTCCCAAAGACACCCTGAAGCCGAACCAGTCCCGGAACAGCTTTCAGTGTCTACCTCGCGGCCAATTCCTATTCCTGCATGGCCATGAGTTCCTTGTCGGCATAGCGCAGCCGCATGGCCAGCACCTTGGCGAGTTCCTCGACCAGGGTACACGCCAGCCGCTTGTGCTCCTCGCGCAGCACTTCGAACTGCTCGCGCTGCAGCACGAAGAGCTCGGTGTCTTCGAGTGCCGTCGCATCGTTGAGACGGGTCATCTGCGAAAGGAAGGCCATGCCACCGAAGAAGTCGCCGCGCCCGTAGGTCAGCGAGTGATGCCCACCTTCTTCGACGTTACTCGGCAGGGTGATGCGGATGGCGCCCTTGCGAATCAGGTACAGCTCGTTGCCGGGGTCACCGAACGAGTAGACCTTCTCGTCCTTGACCAGAGTGCGTCGCTCCATGGCCGCCTCGAGGTCGATGAGCGTCTCTTCCTTGTGCCCCTTGAACAGCTCGAGATCCTTGAGCTCCAGCGCCGCAAGCTCGGGCGCCTTGCCCGTGCCCTCGCCCTGGCCGAGAATCTGGTCTTCGACCCACTCCACCGCGTCATCGAGCTGACCGAACACCTTGACATGCTCGGTCATCGTCGTCAGTTCCATCTGATCGAAGAACTCGGCGATATTCCGGCCGTTGGGCAAGGTATGCGTCAAGCTGCTGAAGATGAGGAAGGCGTCGCGCTCGATCAGCGAGTCGCGGATCTGCTGCAGCAGGTGCACCGCCGTGACATCGACCGACTGCACGCGTCGCATGTCGAGCAGGATGTACTTGCGCTTGCCGAGTTCCGGTTCAAGGGCGGTATACAACTGGTCCTTGGTCCCGAAGAACAGGCCGCCCTGCAGCTCGAGAATGACCGATTGGTTACCCTGTTTCTCGAGCACTAACATGTCCTGGCGCAAACGCACGCGCTTCGAGAACCGCGTGCCGCCGTCCATCTTGCGGCGGATCACCGTGCTGCTCAGTTGTTCGCGAATGAACAGGAACATGGCCAGCGCGATGCCGACGCCGGAGGCGGCGATCAGGCTGTAACCGACCGCCACGGCCACCACCGCCACGATGACGATGAAGTCGAGCACGGTCCATGGCGACTCGAGCAGATGCAGGCTGTGGCGGTCGATCATGCGGAAGCCGACGATCATCAGGATGCCGGCCAGCGCCCCGACCGGAATCCACGCAATGAACGTTCCCAGGGCGAGAAAGGCGACGAGGGAGAGCACGCCCTCAACGACCCCGGAGACGCGTGTCTGGCCGCCACTTGCCAGATTAACCAGCGTCGCCCCCATCTGGCCGGCGCCCGGCATGCCGCCGGCACAGGCCGACGCGACATTGCCAAGACCCTGCGCGATCAGCTCGCGGTTGGAATCATGGCGACTGCGGGTCAGTGCGTCGAGAACAACCGCCGTCTTCAGGGTATCGATCGACAACAGCACCGCCAGCGTAAACGCCGTTCCAAGCAGGGCGCCGATCTGGCTCAGCTTAAGCTCGCCGATCTCCTGCCAGCGCCCGGTAATCGCGTGCAGCATGCTTGAAGCCGTTCCGCCCAGCGGACCGATGATCAGCTTGTTGCCTTCGATAACCAGCAGCGATTCGTCCATCGCGGCGAGTCCGAAATAGGTCAGCACTCCCGCCAGCAGACCGAGAATTGCAGCCGGCACGACGCGCGTGACCAGCGGCGCGAAGACCATCACCGCCGCCGTCACTGCTCCGATGACAGCGCTTTCCCACTGCCACAGCTCCGGCGAGACCAGTGCCTTCCACCACGGTATTCCGCCGGGAACACCGAGGAATTTTGGGATCTGGCTGCCGATGATGATCAGCCCGACACCGGTGAGATAGCCGCTGACCACCGGAAACGGGATGTACTTGATCAGGCTGCCGATGCCCATGAAACCGAGAAGCAGTTGCACCAGTCCGGAAACCAGACCGAGGGCCGTCAACATGAGGACGATCGATGGCGCCGGGGTACCGCCCTGCACGAGTTCGATCGCAAAGGCTGAGAGCACCGCCGCAGCCGGCGCGCAAGGCGCCGTGATCAGGCGATTGGTGCCACCCAGGGCCGGGGACACCAGGCCAAGAGCGGTCGCGCCGAGAATTCCGGCCAGCGCGCCGAGGCCGGCGTAGGCCGGGCCGATGGCCGCATAGATAGTGACGCCGAAAGCGATCGCCGATGGCAACGCCACCAGCATCGCCGCAAGCCCCCCCCAGAAGTCACCGACCAGCTTGTCATTCTTGAACGTCATGGACAGTTCCATCGGTTC
>DAOMFF010000077.1:0-6313 GCA_035429665.1 Azonexus sp. | reverse complement strand
AGGGTCTTCTCGAGGACCCAGCGGATTGAGCGATCGTCATCGACGATCCAGACCGGTTTCATGATTTTCTTGCCCATCTGATTGTTAGCTGTGGAATCCAACAAGCAAGACTCAGGCCTGCTCCACCGGCAGGCGGATGGTGAACACCGTCTCGCCTGGCCGACTCGAGCAATCGATGGTGCCGTGATGATGCTGGACGAAATTCTGGGCGATCGTCAGGCCCAGTCCGCTGCCGCCTTCCCGGCCCGAAACCAGCGGATAGAACATGCTTTCGCGAACCGCTTCGGGAATCCCCGGTCCATTGTCGATGACCTTGATCTCGAGGGCGAGACGGTAACGCTTCTTGGCCAGCGTAACTTGACGCAACACCCGCGTGCGCAAGACGATTTCACCCTCGCCGCGCATCGCCTGCGCCGCATTGCGCGCGACGTTGAGAAACGCCTGGATCAGTTGCTCACGGTCACCCACCAGTTCCGGCAGGCTGGTGTCGTAATCGCGGCGCATCGCCAGCGAGCCCTGGAACTCGGAGGTCAGCAGACTGCGGACACGCTCGAGGATTTCGTGGATATTGACCGTGGTCGGCAGCATCGTCCGATGTGATGTCAGCAACCGCTTCATCAGGTTCTGCAGGCGGTCGGCCTCCTTGATGATGACCTGGGTGTATTCCTTCAGCGAAGGGTTGTTCAGTTCGTGCTCGAGCAACTGCGCGGCGCCCCGGATACCGCCCAGCGGGTTCTTGATCTCGTGCGCCAGATTGCGGATCAGTTCCCGGCTCGCCTTTTGCTGCTCGATGAGATGCTCCTCGCGGGTTGCCGCCAGTTGGTGCTCCATCGGCTGCAATTCCACCAGCAATCGCACATTCTCCGCCATGTCCTGCCGCAGCGCCGTCACCGTGCAGTTCACGTGGAGCAGTTCGCCGTCACTGCGCTTCAGTTCGATATTCTGTCCTGTGTAACCCCAACTGTTGTCCAGGGCATTGTCAAACGCAGCCTGCAGGGTCGCTGGACAGGCGCACACCGCCGCCAACGGCTTGCCGGCCACCGTGCGCAGGCTGACGGCAAGCAGGTTCTCTCCGGCCGGATTGACATAGCGCACGGCCAGTTCCTCGTCGAGCAGGAGCACGGTCGAGGCGAGGAGATCAAGTCCGGCAAAAGATCGGAGTGTGTCATTCATGTCCGCCATTGTAGCGATTGAACCGGCACGGCGTCGAAGCCGTTGCGTTACTGACCCCATGTTTATTATGATTGCATGATTTCGCCTAGCGCCTTTCCCATGCCTTCCTGCAAACTCGTGCCACCGGTTGTCACCCTCTGCCTCGCCATGGTCCTGAGCGGCTGCAACGGCACCGAACCGCCCCCACCAGCGGTGACCAAGGTCCTGGTTCAGCCCGCCAGCACCAGGGACGCCGCCGGGTATGCCGTATATACGGGTGAAATCCGCGCGCGGCACGAAGCTGACCTGTCCTTCCGGGTCGGCGGGAAGATCGCCTCCCGCCTGGTGGATGCCGGCATGGCCGTGACCGCCGGCCAGGTGCTGGCCCGCCTCGATCCGGCCGACCTGCAGCTTTCCAGGCAAGCCGCGCTGGCACAGGTGGCTGCCGCGGAAAGCGAATTCACCACCGCCAGCAGCGAACGCACCCGCTACGCCGACCTTCTGGCCAGGCGCTTCGTCAGCCAGGCAGCTTTCGACGCCAAGGAAAACGCCTTCCGCAGCGCCCAGGCGCGATTGGAGCAGGCGCGTGCCCAGAGCCAGATCAGCGGCAACCTGGCCAGTTATGGCACGCTCATGGCCGATCATGATGGCGTGATCACCGCCGTTCTCGCCGACGCCGGCCAGGTTGTCAGTGCCGGCCAGCCGGTTTTCCGCCTGGCGCGCCCCGAGGAGAAGGAGGTGGCGATCGCGATTCCGGAAGGTCGCCTCGGCGAATTCAAGGCGGCACGGCAGATCGCGGTCAATCTGTGGGCCCAGCCGGAGCTGTTCATGAAAGGCGAGGTCCGCGAACTGGCCGCGGCGGCGGACCCGGCCACCCGTACCTACGCAGCCCGGATCCGCATTGTCGACCCGTTGCCGGCGGCGCAACTCGGGATGACGGCCCGCGTCGTTCTTGGTTCGCCCTCGGGCGTGGCGATCGTCGTTCCGCTGACGGCCATCGTCGACAACGGCAAGGGGCCGCAGGTGTGGGTCGCCAGCGATGGCAAGGCGATGCTGCGGCCGGTCGAGGTGGCGGCTTTCCGTGAGGATGGCGCGGTCATCGCCAGCGGACTGAAGGTCGAGGAGATGGTGATCCTGACCGGGCAGCGCCGCCTGGTCGACGGCCAGGCGGTGCAGACCCAGCCCGCCGTACCCCCCGCGCAGCAGCGCTGAGTTGTGGCCCAGCGTTTCAATCTGTCCGACTGGACACTGCATAACCGGACCCTGGTTGGATTCTTCCTGCTCGCCATCGCGCTGATGGGTGTCGTCTCCTACGGCCGACTGAGTCAGGCCGAAGACCCGCCATTCACCTTCCGGGTGATGGTGATCCGCACACTGTGGCCGGGTGCCACGGCGCTCCGGGTCGAACAGCAGCTTACCGACAAGATCGAGAAGAAGCTGCAGGAGATGCCGTACATCGACCGCATCCAGAGTTTTTCCCGGCCCGGCGAGTCGACGGTCATGTTCTTCGCCAGGTATGGCGTGCCGGGCAGCCTTGTCCCGGACATCTTCTATCAAGTGCGCAAAAAGGTCGGCGATATCCGGCACACCCTGCCGGCCGGCATTCAGGGTCCGTTCTTCAATGACGAATACGGCGACGTCTTTGGCAACATCTACGCGTTGACCGCCGAAGGCCTCGATTACCCCCAACTCAAGGACATCGCCGAGCGCATTCGCGACAAGCTCCTGCGCATCCCCGGTGCCGGCAAGGTGGAGATCTTCGGCATTCAGGACGAAAAGATTTTCGTCGAACTCGCGAACGCCAAGCTGGCGACACTGGGCATCGATCAGTCGACCATCATCCAGGCACTGAGCCAGCAGAATTCGGTCAACGCCGCCGGCTTTTTCGAGATCCAGGACGAACGCATACAGATCCGGCCGAGCGGCGCCTTCGACACGGTTCAGGCGGTGTCCGGCACCCTGATTCGCAGCGGCGGCCGCAGCTTCCGCCTTGGCGACATCACCAGCGTGAGGCGTGGCACCAGTGACCCGCCGACAACCGAAGTCCGTTTCGGAGGAAAAAAAGCGCTGGCCATCGGCGTTTCGCTGGCGCGCGGCGCCGACATCATCGATCTCGGCAATGCGCTCGAAGCAAACATCGCAAAGATTCGCGACAGCCTGCCGCTGGGTGTCGAGATTGTCGAGGTTCTCAGCGCCCCCAACGCTGTCCGTACCTCGATCAAGACCTTCGTCCGGGCGCTGGCAGAGGCGGTCGCCGTCGTTCTGCTCGTCACCTTCATCAGTCTCGGCATGCGCACCGGGATGGTCGTCGCCATTTCGATTCCCTTGGTCCTCGCGGCAACGTTCCTGGCGATGGATCTGTTCAACGTCGGGCTGCACAAGGTCTCGCTCGGCGCACTCGTGCTGGCGCTCGGTCTCCTGGTGGACGACGCGATCATCGCCATCGAAACCATGTGGGTCAAGATGGAGCAGGGCTGGGAACGCACCCGTGCCGCCTCGTTTGCCTATACGAGCACGGCCGGCCCGATGCTGTCGGGCACGCTGGTCACCGTCGCCGGTTTCATTCCGATCGCCATCGCCAAGTCATCCACCAGCGAATATGCCTTCGCCTTCTTCCAGGTCAATGCGATTGCCCTGCTCATTTCATGGGTCGCCGCTGTCGTCGCCATTCCCTGGCTGGGGTACAAGTTGCTGCCCGATCCACGGGCGCCGAGACAACCCGGTCTCATCCAGCGCCGCTGGCCAAGGCTGGCCGGCAGACTGGAACGACTCGGGCTCGGCGGCGACGCTCACGGCGAAGACCACGATGTATACGGGACGCCGTTCTACAACCGCTTCCGCATTCTGGTGCGGACCTGCGTCCGGCGCCGCTGGCTGATCATCCTTGTCACGCTCTTCCTTTTCGTGCTGTCCATCGCCGGCATGGCGAAGGTGCAGAAGCAGTTTTTCCCGAACTCGACCCGTCTCGAACTCAATGTCGAACTGCGGCTGCCCGAAGGCTCCTCGCTCGCCGCCATCGACGCTGCGACGAGGAAGCTCGAGGACTGGCTGGACGAGGACAAGGCCCGCTTCGGCCAGCATGATCATTTCATCACTTACGTCGGCTCGGGGTCGCCGCGCTACTTCCTTTCGCTCGATCAGCAACTGCCCGCGACCAATGTCAGCCAGCTGGTAATCATGACGCGCAGCCAGGAGGCGCGCGAAGCCTTGCGCGGTCGACTGATCGATTTGTTCGAAAATGAAGCCTGGGGGGTGCGCGGTAACATCGCCCGCATCGAAAACGGCCCACCCGTCGGCTACGCGCTCCAGTACCGTGTCTCCGGCGAGGATCTGGCCACTCTGCGCCGGATCGCCGACGATGTCGCAAGCGTTCTGCGTGGCAATCCGGAACTGTCGAACGTAAATCTCGACTGGAGCGAGCTTTCCAAGGTCGTCGAGATCGAAATCGATCAGGACAAGGCACGCCTGCTCGGCGTCTCCGGCCAGGATGTCGCCGCACTGCTCAACATGTCGCTCAACGGACTCACCGTGACCAGCTATCGCGAAGGCGAGAAGACCATCGACGTCGTCCTGCGGGGCGACCGCCAGGAGCGCAGCTACCTGTCTGCCCTGCCCGACCTTGCGGTGCCGACGCGCAGCGGCAAGAGCGTTCCACTCAGCCAGGTCGCCCGTCTCAAGCACTCGTTCGAACCGGGCCTGATCTGGCGCCGCGACCGCCTGCCGACCATCACCGTCCGCGCCAACCTCTACGGCAAGACCCAGCCGGCGACGATCGTCGCCAATCTGCAACCACGGATCGACCAGATCATCGCCAGCCTGCCGGCCGGTTACGCCATTGCCACCGGCGGCTCGGTCGAGGAGTCGGCGAAAGGCTCGAGCTCGGTGATGGTGGGCATTCCGGTCTTCATCCTGCTGGTCATCACGGTGCTGATGATCCAGTTGCGCAGCGTGTCGCGGGTGATCATGGTGGTCCTGACGGCGCCGCTCGGAATCATCGGCATCGCCCTGTTCCTGCTGCTCTTCAACAAGCCGTTCGGATTCATGGCCCTGCTGGGAACGATTGCCCTGTTCGGCATGATCATGCGCAACTCGGTCATCCTGGTCGACCAGATCGAGCAGGACATGGCGGCGGGCAAGCCCCGCGGTGAGGCGATCATCGAATCGACGGTGCGCCGCTTCCGCCCGATCGTGCTGACAGCAGCGGCGGCAGTGCTGGCCATGGTGCCGCTCTCGCGCAACGACTTCTTCGGGCCGATGGCAGTGGCGATCATGGGCGGGCTGATCGTCGCCACCGCGCTGACCCTGCTCTTCCTCCCGGCGCTTTATTCGGCCTGGTACAAGGTCAAGCCCGACGCTGTCTGATCAGCGCAGGCCGGAGAGTTCCTTCTGGATGGCGATGATATTGCGCTCGTGCTGCGCAACGCGGTCGCGATAGGGCTGCAAACGGTCGAGCGCCGAAGCCGAGGCATCCCTGCCACGCAGCGAATCCTGGTCGGACAACTCGCGCTGCGCCTGATCCAGACTACGCTGTTCACCCGCCAGTTCCTGTTCGAGGATGCGCTTGCGATCTGTGTCGCGGGCCTTCTGCGCGTCCTCCTGAACCCTCGGAAAACCCGCCGGCGACGGATTCGCGGCGGCGCCGGAGGGCTTGGCCCTGGGTGCCGGCAGCGACGAGTCGGGCGGCAGCACCACCGCCTTGCAGCTCTTGTCCACGCGCGTATTCGAGATCAGCATGCCGCCGTTCGCATCCGTGCAGCGGTAAATCGTCTGCGCCGACGCCGGCAAGGCGAGCGCTAGAAGAAGTGTAGCAAGGGTACTGCGTGTCATTGTCATCGTTCCTCGTAAGCGCTCCAGTTTACCGGACTTAACGCCCGCACAGTCCAACCGGTGGACAAAAAAAGGGCGGGGAAACCCCGCCCTCTGGTGCCGCCCCTTCGCGGGATCAGCAGGAATAGTACAGGTCGAACTCGACCGGGTGCGTCGTCATGCGAACCTTGTTGACTTCGTCCATCTTCAGGCCGATGTAGGCATCGATCCAGTCGCTGGAGAAGACACCGCCGCGGGTCAGGAACTCGCGATCGTTGTCCAGCGCAGCCAGGGCTTCCTCGAGGCTGGCGCAGACGGTCGGGATCTTGGCATCCTCTTCCGGCGGCAGGTCGTA
>DAOMFF010000076.1:0-6318 GCA_035429665.1 Azonexus sp. | reverse complement strand
ACGTCCTTCATGCGGTCGGTGACCTGCAGGCAGCCGGCTGCGTCGATCACGCCGATGTCGCCGGTGTGCAGGTAGCCGCCCGCCCAAAGGTCCTCGGAAGCGGCCGGGTTGTGCAGGTAGCCCATGGTCAGCCACGGCGTGCGCACGACGATCTCGCCGGCACTGGCGGCCTGGCCGTCGCGCGGCGTGTCGAGCATGTCGGCATCGACCGTACGCATGTCGACCAGCGGGACCGGGTAGCCCGTGCGGATGCGCTCGACTGCCTGACGCTCGCTGTCGTCGGCCGCCACGTCGGCCGGGACGCGGGTCAACGTCAGGATCGGGCAGGTCTCGGACATGCCGTAGCCGGCGAAGATGTCGATGCCGCGGGCGATGCCGGCAGCGGCCAGGCCCTTGGGCAGCGCCGAGCCACCGATGATGACCTTCCAGCCCGAGAAGTCGACGTCCTTCGCGGCGGCACTGGTCAGCATCATGTGCATGATGGTCGGGACACAGTGCGAGAAGGTCACCTTTTCGTCGCGGATGTACTGGATCAGCGTGTCCGGCGCGTAGCGGCCCGGATAGACCTGCTTGACGCCGAGCAGCGTGGCGACGTAGGGCAGGCCCCAGGCATGCACGTGGAACATCGGGGTGATCGGCATGTAGACGTCGCCGCGATGCAGGCGGCCATGGTCAGGCGCGCTGCCGAGATGGGCGGCGACCGCCAGGGTATGCAGGACAAGCTGGCGGTGGCTGAAGTAGACGCCCTTGGGCAGGCCGGTCGTGCCGGTGGTGTAAAAGGTGGTGGCGCGGGTGTTCTCGTCAAAGTCCGGAAAGTCGTACTGCGAGGAAGCTTGGGCCAGCAGCGCCTCGTACTCACCGGCGAAGGGGATCTTGAAGGAGGCCATGCCGCCGCCAGCATCGCTGATCAGGATGAACTTCTTCACCGTTTCCAGTTGGTCCTTGATGATCGCCAGCAGCGGCACAAACTCGGCATTGACCAGGACGACGTCGGCCTTGGCGTGGTTCAGCGTGTAAAGGATCTGCTCCGGCGACAGGCGGATATTCACGGTCTGCAGCACGGCGCCCATCATTGGCACGCCGAAAAAGCACTCTAGGTAACGGTGGCTGTCCCAGTCCATCATGGCGACCGTGTCGCCCTGACCGACGCCGAGGCCGGACAGCGTGTTGGCCAAGCGGCCGATACGGGCGAACAGGTCGCGATAGGTCTGGCGGTGCGCGTCGCGATAGACGATTTCCTGATCGGCGGCAGTGGCCATCGGCGTGTGTAGCAACTGCTTGATCAGCAGCGGGTAGATGTAAGCGGACGGGGTGACGGCAATGGTGCTATCGGACATTCGAGTTCTCCTTGCAAACAGATTGTCTGGAATGCGTGCAAGGATAGAGAACGCTCGCGCAACCAGTACCACCCGCGACGGGGGGGCTTGCCTTCACGCAGGCTGTAATGCCCGGCCCATTTCACAGTGAATGCCCCCCAAACTCAAGGACGTTTAACGGCCGCGTCCAGCCTTGAGCGGCCGCGTGGCGCTATGCTCGGCAACGGCCGCTCTGGCCGATCTGCTGGAATTGGCCGTCCGGCAGGTTCCTGAGTGAAGCAGTCCTTCAGGCGTCCGGTCTGGAGAGAGGGTGGCCGGCAGGTATTGGCCGAGAGGGTGAGTAGGACCCTGCGCCAGCAAGCTGCCGTTCGCCCAACCCTGGAATTTTCAATGGGTGCAATGCGGCACGTACGCCACTGAGTACATCCGGCCAATTGGAGTCATTCGATCGCTGAAACTGTCGGGCCGCTATGATGCGCTATGTAAAGTTTTTACATAGCGCACCTGAACAGACCTTCGCAAATCTCTCGTTCGAATGGCTGCTTACAAAGTTCAGGGTAAGCGCCCGGCGAACCCACCTTGTTTTTCAGGCTGAGGTATTTGGCAGCCAGCGATGCGGCAGCAATTCGCTGATGCGACTGTTGGGTTGAGTCGGCAAGCGAGACAGGATGTCCTTCAGATAGGCGAAGGGATCGTGGCCGTTCAACTTGGCGGACTGGATCAGGCTCATGATGGCGGCAGCCCGTTTGCCGGCGCGCAGGCTGCCGGCAAATAGCCAGTTCTTCCGGCCCGTGGCGATGGGCCGGATACGGTTTTCGATCCAGTTGTTGTCGATCGGCACCTGGCCATCGCCCAAGTAATGGGCGAGCGCCGTCCAGCGTTTGAGGCTGTAATCGATCGTTTTGGCCGTGGTGGAACCGTTGGGCACCTGGTGTCGGTACTGGGTCAGCCAGTCATGGAATTCATCGAGAATCGGTTTGGCCTGCTCCTGGCGTATTCGTCGCCGTTCGTCCGGGCTCAGTTCGGCGACTTCCCGCTCAACCTGATAGAGCTTCTGAATATAGACCACCGCCTCCTGGGCAATCTGGCTCTGATTGTTGGCGTGCAGGTCGAAGAATTTCCGGCGCGCATGTGCCATGCAGCCCGCTTCGGTCACACCGTCGGCGATCAGCGCCTTGTAGCCGGCGTAGTCGTCGCACACCAACGTGCCCCGCCAAAGGCCAAGGAATTCCCGGGCATGCCGGCCCGCCCGACTCTCGGCAAAGTCATACACCACCGCCTTGACCGGCTCGAAGGCGCCGATGCTGTAGGACCACAGGTAAGCGCGATGGGTCTTGCCAGCGCCCGGATCGAGCATCGCCACCGGCGTTTCGTCAGCACGCAGCACCGGGTAGGCGAGCATCTCGGCTTTCAGGGCATCCACCAGCGGTTGCAGGGTCACGCCCATCCGGCCCACCCATTCGGCCAATGTCGATTGCGGAATCGGCAACCCGGCCCGGCCAAAGATGCCTTCCTGGCGGTACAGCGGCAGATGATCGAGATACTTGGCGATCAGCACATGCGCGAGCAGGCCGGTGGTCGGGATGCCCTTGTCGATCACATGGGCCGGTACCGGCGCCTGCACCAGGGTTTCGCATGGGGCGCGGGCCCATTTGCCGCGGATGTGGCGTTCGACCGTAAAGGTGCCCGGCGTGTAGTCTAGCTTCTCGGCGATATCTTCGCCGATACGCTTCATCTGGCAGCCGCAGGCGCAGGTGGTCGATTCCGGTTCGTGGTGAATCTCGGTGCGCGGCAATTCCGGCGGCAACGGGGTGCGCTTCGCTTGCCCCTTGGTCTTGGTTGTTGCTGCGCGGTTCAGATTGACCATCGTGTGCGATTTGCACTGACCACCTCTGATTAACCAAACTGCCTGTCCGAACGTGGATCTCGAGATGCTTGGCCCTGGTCAATCGGCGACGCGCAGACTGGTCAATCTGAACCGCGCAGCAACACATAATGAGCTTGCCTCTACTGAAACGACCTCACTTCTCAAGTTTTTCGCCAACGGCGGTTTGCGCATCGCTAACAGGTTGCACGCCCAGTCCCCCGCCCAGACCTTGCGAGTCGGCGATGCGCGCCAGGGCCAGGTCTTCGGGAAACCTGTAGTGTTCATCGACGCTGCGATCCAGAAGCGTCAACTGCTGGTGCAACTCGGCATGCCGATGCGGCGGCAGGGTTAGCATGAGATTCTCCAGCAGCGAACGCATCCGGCGCACGACCTGGATGCTGCCCGCTCCGCAATGGCGTATTTCGGTACAGGCCAGGTGCACAAAGTCCTCCCAGTTCGGCGTGCGTAAAATCAGTCGGAGTTCGCCGGCTTTGTCGCAGATCTCGTCGCCGCGCAAGTCTTGCAGACCGACCCGCCGCAGCAGACGCTGCAACTGGTCGATGGCGAGAACCGCCGTCGTCGGATCGTTGATAGCCGCTGACAGGGCCTTGATGGCGATATCGACCAGGATGCGCAAGGCAAAGGTCGGATCCTGCTCCATCGTGCGCTCGGTTCCGGTCGCGACTTCCGCGCGCAACTTGCGCTCGTCGATGCTGCCGGCACCACCATACAGGCGGAACAACGGTTCGTCTGCCGCCAGGAAGTCACCGATCTGCGGGACAAATTCAATAATCCCGCCGGAATATCGTGCCTGTGCAACCAGGGCCTTCAGGTTAACTGCGAGCACCGAGCCCGAGGCTCCCGCATGAACGACGATTCGGTCCGGAGGGGGAAGTTTGCGGGATGGCTCGTGGGTCCTCGGGTGCGAACTTTGCTCAGGATAGACGCTCCTGATGACGGCGAGCCCCGACTCCCCGACGCGCGCCACAATGCTGACCGGACGCAGCATTCTTGCCGCGTAATCGATCAGAAACAGAAAAGTCACAATGCTGAGCAGCCCTAAACACGCAGACAGAAAGGCGTTCAATTGATGCACCGTTTCGTCCATCTGGCGCAAGGTTCGCATCGCGAAAAGCAGCGTAACGACAAACAGGCCGACGCAGGACCTGACGACGTTGTCGCGCAGGAAAATGGTCGCGATGACACGCGGCGTATATTGTCCTCCCGCGACCTGGATGGCCACCAGCAGCGAGCCGAAGGTAAAGACGAGAAAAGACATTGATGCGGTGATAGTCGTCTCGAGCATCGAACGTACACCTGCCGTGGCGCTGACGACAAGCACGGTCGCCGGGCTCATTGTCCCGGACGCGACGAGCCAGTCTCCGACGGCAGCCGACAGACGAACGAGCACCATTTCGATGACAACGGCGACGAACGGGACGATCCACAACGCAGACATGACATAACTCTTGAGCGCATACCAGCGGTACCAGTTCAATTCGATGAACTCATACTTGAAAATCGACCACGCTTCACTTGATCCTTTCCGGATGCGGGTCAATGCACGTGTCCATAACGTTTGCTGCTTCATTCGATTACCCTTCACAAAAAGGCACTGGACAGGTGGCGCCAGCTATCTCGCGGCAGGTGGCGCGATCGGTAGTCCGCCGGACACTGGCGCCGTCGCCGAGCCCCTGGGCGACGCATCGGGAACGATCCGTGAGCCCAGTGAGGTAGGCTGGATAAAGTGGAGTCCGACGGATCGTGTCAATATTCGGTGCGGGTGGACTTCATGCGAATCCGGACATTCTGGCTGGGGGCAATCCATACGCCGTCTGACCTTATCCGCCGAGCGCCCGAATCGCCATCACTAGTGCGAAGCCGATACCGGTCATCAGAAAACCAACCTTCCAACTCCCGTAGCCCGCGTAGCGACCTAGCGCGAGACCATCAAAAAACAGCATCACCAGCGCAACATCGCGCGACACGGACTTCGCCAATCCAACATCATCGAAAATCACGAATGGCAGGACGACCGGAAACGTTGATGCCACGACGATCAGGAAAATGGCGAGCGCGGCGAGAAGGTCGTTCCCTCGTAGCTGCGGCCGTTCTGGCAGCGAAGCTAGTGCCATGATTCGTCCACGGATGGCTTCAATTTCCATCGTCGAAACAAGTCCCGCCGCAACCCGGGACAGGGAACGCTTGAGGATATCGTCGCCTGTCTTGCGATCCAGCGCGTTTTGTACCGAGCGGACCAGGGTCAAGGTTCGGCCGCGTTCGGTGATCGTGCGAACCAAGTACATCACCGCGTCAACCAAGCCCCAAGCGAGGTTGCAGCCCAAAGCCGCGAAAAACATCGACCGAATCTCCTCGCGCCCTGACTGTGCAACGGACATGGCGCCGACGAAGCTGAGTGCCATGAACAAACCGAAAAGGAGTTCCGATATACGATCGACCGGATTGAGGATCGGTTCGTGGCTATCGTCATCGATGGCGTTGGCGACCCTCATTTAGCTCCACTCCCTTATCTTGTCCAACGATTCTGCGCGTTTCCCCGGCGACCCGCAACGCCCTTGTCAGCAATGTCAATGGCAAGCCCGTACGAGGCGACAAGAATCAGAACGGCTCAGCTTGGACGATGCAGAACCGAACGCCGGCCATCCTGGTGGCCACTCAGTTGGGACTGGTTGTGCCGGACGCCGACCCTTCCAGACTCATCATGGCGACGGCGACGTTAAGCCCTTTGGTCGGATCAATGTTGTTGGCGGCCAAGCTGTTGCGCCTGGGGTTTGTGGCCAATTTCATTTCTGCCCCGGTGCTGACCACCGGCTTCAAGGCGGGAATCGGGCTTGTGATCGTGCTCGATCAGACACCAAAGCTTCTGGATATCCACATTGCGAAACATGGTTTCATTTACGACATATTCAGTCTCGTTCAGTACTTACCTGAAACGTCGTTGATGACACTCCGCAGTAACCGATAATCAGAGCAAGATCTTAAGGGGCTGGGCGGCTGGTATCCGATGGGTTACCTGCCGTTCGCTCAGCTTGATTTTTTAGAGCCACTACGTCCGCACCTGGCCGGTTGGGTGAGTTCGCCAAAGGCTGCTTTGTAGCATTCCGGTTCGCAGAA